>CBDVDY010000224.1:0-5228 GCA_965372875.1 uncultured Alphaproteobacteria bacterium
CGCTGGTTGTCGCCGGTGACGGCAAGGGCCGCGTCGGCCACGGCTCCGGCAAGGCACGCGAAGTGCCGGAGGCGATCCGCAAGGCGACCGAACAGGCCAAGCGCGATCTTCTGCGCGTGCCGCTGCGCGAGGGACGGACGCTGCATCACGACGCAACGGGACGGTTCGGGGCCGGCCACGTGGTTTTGCGTCCGGCGCCGGCCGGCACCGGCATCATCGCCGGCGGACCGATGCGGGCGATCTTCGAGAGCCTGGGCGTGCAGGACGTAGTCGCCAAATCCATCGGCACCTCCAATCCCTACAACATGGTCAAGGCGACCTTCAACGCTCTGGCCAACGTGCAGTCGCCGCGGGATGTCGCCGCCAAGCGTGGCAAGAAGGTGAGCGAGATCATCGGTCGCCGCGATACCGCCGACGCCAAGGAAGCGGTCGATGCCGAGCGCTAAGGGAAAGCGGATTCGGGTGACGCAGACCGGCAGCCCGATCGGCCGGCGCGGCGACCAGCGACAGACGCTGGTCGGCCTCGGCCTGAACAAGATGAACCGCAGCCGCGAGCTCGAGGACACGCCCTCGGTCCGCGGCATGGTCGAGAAGGTGAGCCATCTGGTCCGCGTGGAAGAGGTCGGCTGAGCCCGCGCCGGCCTGCGTCTAAGGTATAAAAGTATGAAATTAAACGAACTTTCCGACAATAAGGGCGCCCGCAAGAAGGCCATGCGGGTCGGCCGCGGCATCGGCTCGGGCAAGGGCAAGACGGCGGGGCGCGGCCAGAAAGGCCAGAAATCCCGTTCCGGCGTTTCGCTCCGCGGTTTCGAAGGCGGCCAGATGCCGCTCTACCGGCGTCTGCCCAAGCGCGGCTTCACCAACATCTTCCGCAAGCACTTCGCGGAGGTGAATCTCGGGCGGCTGCAGAAGGCGATCGACGAGGGCAAGCTCGATCCGAAGGCGCCGATCACCGCCGACCTGCTTCGCGCAGCCGGACTCGTGGGTCGAATTCGCGACGGCGTGCGTCTCCTTGCAAAGGGCGAGATCAAGGCCAAGGTAACAATGCAGGTGGCCGGCGCCTCGAAGGCGGCGATCGCGGCGGTGGAGAAAGTTGGCGGCACGGTGGAGCTTCCGCCCGCCCCGCCGAAGACGGAAGGCAAGAAGCCGCCCAAGGGCAAGTGGAAAGCCAAGGCCGCCGCCGAAGCGGAGTCCGCGTCAAAGAGCGAAGCCAAGCCGAAAGCCGGGCCGAAATCCGGGGACAAGGGCGCGGGCGGCGAGTCCGCCGAATAAGCAGCCGGACACCGGAGAGACCCCATGGCATCTGCCTCGGACCAACTTGCCGCCAGTCTGAATTTCGGCGCCTTCAGCAAGGCGACCGAGCTGAAGAAGCGGATCTGGTTCACGCTGACGGCGCTGGTGATCTACCGGCTCGGCACCTATATCCCGATTCCCGGCATCAACCAGGCCGCTTTCCAGGCTTTCTTCGACGCCCAGAAAACCGGGTTCCTCGGCATGTTCAACATGTTCGCCGGTGGCGCGGTCGAGCGCATGACGATCCTGGCGCTCAACATCATGCCGTACATCTCGGCCGCCATCATCATGCAGCTGCTGACCGCCGTCTCGCCGCACCTCGAACAGCTCAAGAAGGAAGGCGAGCAGGGGCGCAAGAAGATCAATCAGTACACCCGTTACGGCACGGTGTTTCTGGCCGCGCTGCAGGCGTTCGGCATCGCCGTCGGGCTCGAGGGCACGTCGTCCGGGGCGGGTGCCGTGGTCGCCAATCCGGGGCTGTTCTTCGAGGCGTCGACGGTTATCACGCTTACCGGCGGGACCATCTTTCTGATGTGGCTCGGCGAGCAGATAACGGCGCGCGGCGTCGGCAACGGCATCTCGCTCATCATCTTTGCCGGCATCGTGGCGAATCTGCCTAGCGCAGTGGCCCAGACGCTCGAGCTCGGGCGCACCGGATCGATCTCGAGCGCCGTTATCGTTTTGCTGTTCGTCATGATCATCGCGGTGGTGGGTTTCGTCGTGTTCATGGAGCGGGCGCAACGCCGCATCATCGTGCAGTACCCGAAGCGCCAGCAGGGCAACCGCATGACCGGCGGCGAGAGCTCGCACATGCCGTTGAAGCTCAACGCATCCGGCGTAATACCGCTAATCTTCGCCAGTTCGCTGCTGCTCATGCCGGTCACCATCGCCGGTTTCAGCGGCGGCCAGGGCGGGCCCGAATGGCTGGCCGGCATCACCACCTTGCTCGGCCGCGGCCAGCCGCTCTATCTCATGGTGTATATCGGGCTGATCGTGTTCTTCTGCTTCTTCTACACGGCGATCGTCTTCAACCCGGCGGAGACCGCGGACAATCTGCGCAAGTACGGGGGCTTCATCCCGGGCATCCGTCCAGGCAAGAACACCGCCGACTATCTCGATTACGTTCTGACCCGCATCACCGTCGTCGGCGCCGCCTATCTCGCCGCCGTGGCGCTGCTACCGGAAATATTGATCTCGGAATTCGCGTTGCCGTTCTATTTCGGCGGCACCAGCCTGCTGATCGTCGTTTCGGTGACGATGGACACGGTGGCGCAGATCCAATCCCATCTGCTGGCGCACCAGTACGAGGGGCTGATCAAAAAATCACGGCTCAGGGGTCGGCGCGGATGATCATCATCCTGCTCGGGCCGCCCGGGTGCGGCAAGGGCACCCAGGCGCAACGCCTGCAGGAGAATCGCGGACTCGTCCAGTTGTCGACCGGCGACATGCTGCGGGCGGCGGTCGCCAGCGGCTCGGAGGTCGGCATGAAGGCCAAGGAGATCATGGAGGCCGGTGAATTGGTGCCCGACGACGTCATCATCGCCATGATCGCCGAGCGGATCGGCGCGCCGGGTGGCGGCCCCAATGGCGGCCCCCGTGACGGCCCCGGGGACGGCAAGGGTTTTATCCTCGACGGCTTTCCGCGCACCCAGGCGCAGGCCGAGGCCCTCGACCGGATGCTCGCCGAAAAGGGGCTGAATCTCGACCACGTGATCCGTTTCGAGGTCGACGAGGACGCGCTGGTCGAGCGCGTTACCGGCCGATTCAGTTGCGCCGCCTGCGGCGCCGGCTATCACGACCGGTTCCGGCCGCTCAAGCAGGAGGGCGTCTGCGATTCCTGCGGCGGCCGGGAATTCACCCGGCGGGATGACGACAAGGCCGAGACCGTTACCGCGCGGCTCAAGGCCTATCACGATCAAACGGCGCCGATTCTGCCGTATTACGAGGCCAAGGGCCGCCTGAAATCGGTCGACGGCATGGCCCGAATTGACGAGGTGACCGAGCAGTTGGAAGCGTTGTTGAGTGGCGCCTAACGAGTTGACAGGCAATGGCAAAGCCCTATAATCCGGCCACCCTTGGCGGTGGCCACAGGGGCCCTGTTGGTGTGCCTGAACGGTCTGGGCCAGCTTCTAATCGATCGGCGTGAGTGAGGAGAGCGAAACGTGGCGCGTATCGCAGGCGTAAATATTCCCACGGGGAAGCGGGTCGAAATCGCGCTGACCTATATCCACGGCATCGGCCGGACCAAGGCCAAGGCCATTTGCGATCAGGCGGCCATTCCCTCGGAGCGGCGGGTCAACCAGCTTACCGACGACGAGGTCGTGCGGGTGCGCGAGGTCATCGATCAGAATTTCCAGGTCGAAGGCGATCTGCGCCGCGAAGTGGCGATGAACATCAAACGGCTGATGGACCTTGGCTGTTACCGGGGCCTGCGCCACCGCAAGGGACTGCCGGTGCGCGGCCAGCGGACGCACACCAACGCACGCACCCGCAAGGGCCGCGCCCGGCCCGTCACGGGCAAGAAAAAAGTGTAAAGTACTCAAGGACTTAATCTATGGCAAAACCCGCGCCCCGCAGGCGCCGCGAACGCAAAAACATCACCTCCGGCGTAGCCCACGTCAACGCGTCGTTCAACAACACGATGATCACCATCACCGATGCCCAGGGCAACACCATCGCCTGGTCGTCGGCCGGCGGAAAGGGTTTCAAGGGGTCGCGGAAATCGACGCCCTACGCGGCCCAGATCGCCGCCGAGGATGCCGGCCGCAAGGCCATGGAGCACGGTATGCGCACGCTCGAGGTCCAGGTCAAGGGCCCAGGCTCGGGGCGTGAATCGGCGCTGCGCGCGCTGCAATCGGTGGGATTCACCATCACCTCCATACGGGACGTGACGCCAATTCCGCACAACGGTTGCCGCCCGCCCAAGCGCCGCAGGGTATAGCGCGCGGGCTTTACCCTTTGGGGGACATGGGGGCTTGCCGCCGGGGCACGGCGGCCGCCCCATACGGGCCCGGACTTTCGGGCCGCTAAAGAACTGGAACCTGGCGCGGATATTCGTCCGCGCGTCAATCGCGAGGTCTCTTCCGTGATTCAGAAGAACTGGACTGACTTGATCAAACCCAAGGGTCTCAAGGTCGAGGCGGCCGCCGACCCGGACCGCAACGCGACGATCGTGGTGCAGCCGCTCGAACGCGGCTTCGGCCTGACGCTCGGCAATGCGCTCAGGCGTGTGCTGCTGTCTTCGTTGCAGGGCGCCGCCGTCACCTCGATTCACGTCGACGGGGTGCTGCACGAATTTTCGTCGATTCCCGGCGTTCTCGAGGACGTGATCGAGATCGTCTTGAACATCAAATCGCTGGCGCTGCGCCTGCACGCCGAAGGGCCGAAACGCATGCGCCTCAAGGTCAAGGGTCCGGGGCAGATCACCGCCGCGCAGATCGAGGCCGGCCCCGAAATCGATATCTTGAATCCCGGCCTGCATATCCTGACGCTGGACGAGGGCGCCGAGGTCTCGATGGAGTTCACCGTCGAATCGGGCAAGGGGTACGTGGCGGCGGCGCAAAACCGGGCCGAGGACGCGCCCATCGGACTGATCCCGGTGGACGCCATTTACAGCCCCGTCCGCAAGGTGTCCTACAAGGTGGACAACGCCCGCGTCGGCCAGGTCACCGACCTCGACAAGCTGTCGCTGGTGGTCGAGACCAATGGCACCGTCAAGCCCGAGGACGCGGTGGCGCTGGCCGCCCGCATCCTGCAGGACCAGTTGCAGGCGTACATCAACTTCGAGGAGCCGGCCGAGCACGAGATCGAGGAGCATACCGGCGACCTGCCGTTCAACCGGAATTTGTTGCGCAAGGTCGACGAGTTGGAGCTTTCGGTACGCTCGGCCAACTGCCTGAAGAACGACAACATCATCTATATCGGCGATCTGGTGC
>CBDVDY010000225.1:0-5221 GCA_965372875.1 uncultured Alphaproteobacteria bacterium
TCCATCCGCGCTGCCCGCTGGCGGTGGAAACATGCCGGCTCAAAGTGCCGCCGCTGCGCGAGTTGGCCCCGGGCCACTGGGTGGCCTGTAGCGAGGTATAGTTAGAGAAACAAACCTTTGAAAACGAACGAAAAGCCGGAATAATCAAGGTAATATCAGGGAAGGAGAAACGACATGAGACGCGCGATTTCAAGAACCGCCTTCTTTTTGGGGGCGGGACTGGCGCTCGGCCTTTGGGCGGGTGCGCCCGCCGTGGCGGAAGCGCCCACGAGGGGCGGCATCCTGAAATTCGTGGTGCCGGCCGAGCCGCCGAGCTTCGACGCCCACCGCGAGACCACGTTCGCGTTGATCCACCCGCTGGCCCCGTTCTACAGCGTGCTGGTGCGCGTGAACCCGGACAATCCGGGCTCGCCCACCGATTTCGTCTGCGATCTGTGCACCGAAATGCCGAAGCCCACGAACGGCGGCAAGACGTTTACGTTCAATATCAGAAAGGGCGTCACCTTTCATGACGGCTCAAAGCTGACCGCGCACGATGTCGTCGCCAGCTTCAAGAAGATCGTCAGCCCACCCCAAGGCGTACCCAGCGCCCGCAAGGCGTTCTTCGTGATGGTCGGCAAGATATCCGCGCCCGACGATCACACGGTGGTCTTCGATCTCAAATATCCCTCGGGCGCGTTCATCCCGGCCTTGGCGAACCCCTACAACTTCATCTACGCCAAGAAAATTCTCGACAAGGACATGCACTGGTACGAGAAGAACGTCATGGGCTCGGGCCCCTTCAAGTTCAAGGAGCGTCAGCCCGGCGCCTTCATCTCCGGCGAGCGCAACAATGCCTACTACCATGCCGGCAAGCCGTATCTCGACGGCTTCCGGGCGATCTTCGCCAAGAAGCAGTCGCTTCGCGTCCAGGCCATCCGCGGCGGACGCGCCTCGATCGAATTCCGCGGTTTCCCGCCGAAAAGCCGGGACGACCTGAAGAAGGCGCTCGGCGACAAGGTCACCGTGCAGGAAAGCGACTGGAACTGTAACCTCCTGATCGTGCCGAACCACAAGGTGAAGCCTTTCGACGATCCGCGCGTGCGCCGGGCGTTGACGCTGGCCGTCGACCGCTGGGGCGGCTCGAAATATCTCTCGCGTATCGCCATCGTGAAAACCGTCGGCGGTATCGCCTTTCCGGGCCATCCGCTGGCGGCCAGGAATAAGGAACTGGAAACCATCGCCGGCTACTGGCCCGACCTCGCCAAGTCGCGGGCCGAAGCCAAGCGCCTGCTGGCCGAGGCCGGCTATCCGAACGGTTTCGCGTTTGCGCTGCACAATCGCGGTATCGATCAGCCGTACAAGATCGTCGGCACCTGGTTGATCGACCAGTGGCGGCAGATCGGGCTCAAGGTCGAGCAGCGGGTCCAGCCGACCGGTCCGTTCTATGCCACGCTGCGCAAGAAGCGGGATTTCCAGGTCTCCATCGACTTCAACTGCCAGTCGGTCGTCAACCCGTTGCTCGACGTCGCCAAGTTCATCTCCGACGACCGCACCGGCAACAACTATGCGGGCTACCAGGACCGGGCGCTGGACAAGATGTTCGAAACCATGAACCGTTCCGCCGACCCGGCCGAGCAGCGGCGGATCATGCGCAAGTACGAAAAGCGCGTGCTCGACGAGGAGGCGCACATGTTCCTGGCGCTGTGGTGGTACCGGATCATTCCCCACCGCTCGGACGTGAAGGGATGGAAAATCAGCCCGAGCCATTATTTGAACCAAGACCTCTCGGGAGTCTGGCTCGCGCGCTGACGGAGAAAATACAGGACCACAGGACAGCCGGCCCCGCCCCGCTTCTATCCCTTCGGGGGATACGCGGGCGCGGGGTTCGGCGGGCCTGACCCATGTCGCGATATATTGTCAAACGCCTGCTCTTGATGATTCCGACGCTGCTCGGCGCGGCGGCGCTGGTGTTTTTTCTGATGCGGCTCATTCCGGGCGACATCTGCGAACTGCGCATGGCCGGTACCGGCGGCTATTTCGACGAGGAAGCGCTGGAGATTTGCCGCGCCGAGATGGGGCTCGACCGCTCGCAGTTCGCGCAATTTTTCGAGTGGATCGGCGGCTTCTTCAGCCTGGATTTCGGCATGTCCATGTGGACCGGGCGGCCGATCGGCCTGGAGATCGGCCTGCGTTTCGAGCTTTCGCTCGAGGTCGCCATCCTGGCCACGTTGACCGCCACCACCCTGGCAATCCCGCTCGGCGTGATCTCGGCGATCAAGCAGGACACCTGGATCGATTACGTCGTTCGCACCTTCAGCATCGCCGGCATCGCCATGCCCTCGTTCTGGCTGGGCATCCTCATCATCCTGGGGCTGCTGATCTCCACCCAGTCGCTGTTCGGCGAGGCCTGGATGCCGCCCATCGAGTACGTCCCCATCTGGCAGGATCCCGTGGCCAACCTGACGCAGCTGATCTGGCCGGCGGTGGCCACGGGCTACCGCTATTCGGCGGTGGCCACGCGGATGACCCGTTCGGCGATGCTCGAAGTGCTGCGCGAGGATTATGTGCGGACGGCCCGCGCCAAGGGTCTCCCCGCCAAGCTCATCATCAACCGCCACGCGCTCAAGAACGCGCTGCTTCCCGTGGTCACGGTCATCGGCCTCGAATTCGCCTTTCTCATGGGCGGGCTGGTGGTCACCGAACAGGTCTTCAACCTGAACGGCCTCGGCAAGCTGTTCGTCGAATCGGTGATCAACCACGACTACACCATGACCCAGGCACTGGTCATGCTGGTCGCCTTCGTCTTCATCCTGACGAACTTCGCGATCGACATCTTTTATGCCTGGGTGGACCCAAGGATCCGCTATGGCTGAGGCGCCCGCCCGCAATGGATACCGCGACCGCGTGTCCTGGGTCTTGGCGCTGCTGGCGATGATCCGGCGCAAGCCGCTGGGCGCGGCCGGCGCGTTCATCGTTATTCTGATGATCGTGGTGGCGGCGCTGGCCGACGTGATTTCGCCCGGCGACCCGGTGAACAACGCCTTCGACAAGATGCTGCTGGCGCCCGGCGCCGAGAACTTGCTGGGCACCGACCAGTACGGCCGGGATCTGCTGTCGCGCCTCATCCATGGCGCCCGCACCGCGCTTTTCGTCGGCTTCGTCTCGGCCATCGTCGGCGCCACCGTGGGCATGGTGCTGGGCGTCACCAGCGCCTATTTCGGCGGTCTCGTCGATCTTTTGTTCCAGCGGGTGATGGACGTCTTCATGGCCTTTCCCCTGATCATCATGGCGCTCGCGGTGGTCTCGATCTTCGGCACCGGGGCGGAAAACGTCATCATCGCCATCACCATCCCCTTCATCCCGCGCTGCGCCCGCGTGGTGCGCGCCAGCGCCCTGGCGGTTCGCGAGGTGCCCTTCATCGACGCCGCCCGGGCCATGGGCTTCAGCCACACGCGCATCATCCTGCGCCACATGGCGCCCAACGTCATGGCGCCCTATCTGATCATGCTGACCGCCTTCCTCGGCCAGGCCATTCTGCTCGAGGCGTCGCTCTCGTATCTCGGCCTCGGCGTGCAGGAGCCGACGCCGGCCTGGGGCCTGATGCTGCAGGGCGGGGCCGAGGAATACGCCGAAAGCGCGCCCTGGATCGCCATTTTCCCGGGCCTGGCGATCACCCTGGGGGTGTTCGGCTTCAACCTGTTCGGCGACGCCGTGCGCGACGCCCTCGACCCGAAACTGCGCGCGCAATAGGCGCTCAGCGGGCGGCGCGCCGGTAGAGCGCCGAAAGCGCCGGCCAGAACAGGCCCAGGAAGGTGAGCGTGAAAAACCCGATCACGATCGGACTGTCGAACAGTAGCGTGAAATCGTTGTCGTACATGATCATGGACTGGGAGAACGATTCCTCGACCAGCGGGCCTAGGATCAACCCCATGACCAGGGGCGCCAGGCCGAAGCCGTGGCGCAGCATGACGAAGCCGAGGATGCCCGAGGCCAGCATCAGCCAGACGTCGAACATCGACGCGCCGTTGGCGTAACTGCCGACCATCGCGAAGACGAAGACCGCCGGCCACAGGAGCGCCCGCGGGATCAGCGTGATCCGCGAAAAGATCTTGGCCCCGGCCAGGCCGATGCCGAGAAACATGAAGTTGGCGATCAGCATGGCGCCGAAGATGGCGTAGACGAATTCCGGCGTCTCGCGGATCAGATGCGGGCCGGGGCGGAAGCCGTGCATGATCAGCGCCGCCAGGATCACCGCCGTGGTGGCGCTGCCCGGAATGCCGAGCGCCAGCGTCGGCACCATGGCGCCGCCGGTGGCCGCGTTGTTGGCGGCCTCGGGCCCGGCGATGCCCTCGGGCCGGCCGTCGCCGAACCCCTCCTTGTCCTTGGCCCAGCGCTTGGCCTCGTTGTAGCCGATGATCGCCGCCACGGTGGTGCCCTCGGCCGGCAGGATGCCGATGAACGTGCCGATCCCGCACGAGCGCAGAATCGTCATGCGCACCCGGCGGAAGTCGTCGCGCGAGGGCAGTTTGACGACCACCGAGGTGATGCGCTCGTAGTGCCGCGACAGCGTCTGCGACTGGTTCAGGAGCTCGCCCACCGCGAACAGTCCGATCAGCACGGGGATGAAGTTGATGCCGTCGGTCAGCTCGGGGATGCCGAAGGTGAATCGTTCGACGCCGGTGGTCATGTGGATGCCGGCGGTGCCGAGCAGCACGCCGAAGGCGCCGGCGATGAGATTGCGCAGCGTCGACTTGCCGCTGATGGAGGCCAGCATGGCGAGCGCGAAGATGGCCAGGGCGAAATATTCCGGCGGCCGGAATTCGAGCGCCACCGAGGCCAGCAGCGGCGCCGCGACGATGAACACGACGAGGCTGAAGACGCCGCCGATCACGCTCGACACCGTGGCCAGGCCAAGCGCCCGGCCGGCTTCGCCGCGCTTGGCCATCGGGTAGCCGTCGAACGCCGTGGCCACGGCGGGCGGGGCGCCGGGCGCGTTGATCAGGATCGCCGTGATCGAGCCGCCGAAGGTGCCGGCGCAATAAAGCGCCGCCATCATGGCGATCGCCGGCACCGGCTCGAGCGAGAAGCTGAACGGCAGCAGCAGGGCCAGCGCCATCGGCGAGCTGAGGCCGGGCAGGGCGCCGACCAGCACGCCCACCAGCACGCCGCCGAATATCAGCAGGATATTGAACGGGTCCAGGATCAGGCCCAAACCCTCGAACACGGCTTCCATGGGCCG
>CBDVDY010000226.1:0-5175 GCA_965372875.1 uncultured Alphaproteobacteria bacterium
CGCGCGGTCGATGCCCTCGATCTGACCGTGAACGAAGGCGAGATCTTCGGCCTCATCGGTCCCAACGGCTCGGGCAAGAGCACGATGGTGAATCTGGTTTGCGGGGTTCTGCCCACGACCAGCGGCACGATCGCCTTTCGCGGCAGCGACATCACCGATTTGCCGCCCCACGTCTGTGTCGGCCACGGCGTCGCGCGCACCTTTCAGAACATCCGGCTGTTCGGCCATCTCAGCGTCTGGCAGAATCTCTGGGTGGCGCAGAATTCGCTCGAGGACCGGCGCGGCGAGGGCTTCTTCCGGCGCTGGTTGTCGGGCTCGCGCCGCGCCCGCGAGAACGTCGAGGAGCTGTTGGAGTTCTCGGGTCTGGCCGCCAGGCGCGACGAGATCGCCGGCAACCTGGCGTTTGGCGAGCAGCGGCGGCTCGAGCTGGCGCGGGCGCTGGCCGCCAAGCCCAAACTCCTGTTACTGGACGAACCCGCCGCCGGCATGAATTTGGAAGAAGTGGGCGAGCTCGACGAGCGCCTGAGGGCGATTCGCGATCAGGGCAAGACCATCCTCTTGGTCGAGCACGTGATGGAGCTGGTCATGGGCGTGACCGACCGTATCGCGGTGCTCAACTTCGGCCAGAAGATCGCCGAGGGCACACCGGCCGAGATCCAGGACAACCCGCTGGTGCGCGAAGCCTATCTCGGCTCGTCGGGGAAGGGGGGCGGCGGTGCTTGAAATCAAGGGCGTGGTCACCGCCTACGGCAATATCGAGGCGCTCAAGGGCGTCGACCTGTCGGTCGCCGAGGGACAGATAACCTGCCTCCTGGGCCCGAACGGCGCCGGCAAGACGACGCTGCTGATGACTATCGCCGGCGTCCTCAAGCCGCGGCGCGGCTCGATCAAGTTCCATGACAAGGAGCTCGTCGGCCGGGCGCCAAGCCGCATCGTCCGCGAGGGCATCGCCCTGGTGCCGGAGAACCGCCTCGTCTTCCCGCGCATGACCTTGCGCGAGAATCTGATGGCCGGCGCCTTCCTGCGCCTCGGCAGACACAAGGCCGAGGTGATGGCCGATATCGAGCGCATGTTCGAGCGTTTCCCGCCGCTGCGCGGGCGCGCGGACCAGGAGGCCGGGACGCTGTCGGGCGGCGAGCAGCAGATGCTGTCGGTGGCGCGGGCGCTGATGGCCAAGCCCAAGCTCCTGCTGATGGACGAGCCGTCGCTGGGCCTGGCGCCTTTGATCGTCGAGGAAATTTTCCGCATCATCGGCGAATTGCACCGGGACGGGGCGACCATCTTCCTGGTCGAACAGAACGCCCACATGGCGCTGCAATACGCGCAACATTTCTACCTGCTGGAACAGGGCAGGGTGACGTTCGACGGCACGCCCGGCGAGGTGGCCGAGGACGAGGTGATCCAGCGCGCCTATCTGGGCTCGCGCCAGGAGGGCTAGAGGAAAGTTCGGGCCGGGCCGGGCTGCGAAATGGCCGGGAACCATGATCGATTTTCTCCAGAATACGATCGACGGCGTCATGATCGGCTCGTCCTACGCGCTGCTGGCGATCGGCTTTACCCTGATATTCGGCGTTCTGCGCCGCATCAATCTTTCCTACGGCCCGTCGATCATGGTGGGCATCTTCGTCGGCACGTTGCTGTATCTCGAGTTCAAGGCCGGCCTGGTGCTGGTCGCGGCGGCCACCATTGTCGGCGCGGCGGTCGCCGGCATGTACGTCGAGCGGGTCTGCTTCTGGGCCGTCCGCCAGGGGGCCGCCATCGCCTCGATGGTCTCCAGCTTCGCCATCTGGATGCAGCTCGAGGAAGTCGTCACCGTCTTCGCGCCCGACCGGACCTATCCCTATCCGCCGCTCACCACGGCCGCACCGCTCGAGCTGGGGCCGTTCTTCGTGCGCGTCGAGCACCTCGTCATGATCGTTTGCGCCGGCCTGCTCATGGTGGCGCTCAACCTGCTCCTGTATAGGACGCGGTTCGGCCTGGCCGTGCGGGCGGTCTCGGAAAACCCGCTCGCCGCCCGCTACATGGGGATCAACATCTCGGCGGCCATGTTCTGGGCCTTCGCGCTGGCCTCGGCGGTGGGCGGGGCGGCCGGTTTCCTGATCGCCGGCACCGACCAGCAGATCACGCCGATGTTTGGGCTCTGGGCCACCTGGAAGGGCATGATCGCGATGATGCTGGGCGGCATGGGCTCGGTTCCGGGCGCCATCCTCGGCGGGCTGATCCTCGGCGTGGTCGAGGTGCAGAGCCTCTGGTATCTCGGCACCGAGTACCGTGACATGGCGGCCTATGTTTTGCTCTTCGGCTTCCTCGTCCTGCGCCCCGGCGGGCTGTTCGCGCACGCCTTGGCCACGCGCGAGGCGGCGGCCATGCGCCGGGTCTGAGCGATGGACGATTATCTGATCGGCGTGCTCTCCAATGTCGGGATGATTTCGTTTATCGCGCTTTCGGCCTATCTGCTGCTGGTGGTGGGCGAGATATCGTTCGGCCAACAGGCGTTTTTCGCGATCAGCGCCTATGCTTCTGGCATCGCCACCGCGATGTGGGGCTGGCCGCTGTGGCTCGGGCTGCTCTGGGGCGCCTTGGTCGCGGCCGGGGCGGCGACGCTGGTCGGCATTCCGACCCTTCGCCTGCGCGGGCTCTATTTCGCGGTGGCGACGCTGGCCTTCGCCGAACTCGTGCGCCTGGTCTTCGAGATTTTCAAATACCAGGTGGAAATCGACGGCGAGCTGGTCGGCCCCGACGGATCGGACGGCTTCCGCGACATCCGCTACGTTTTCGACCACGACATCAGCGCGCTCGAATACATGTATTTGATCTACGGCCTGTTGGCCCTGGTGCTGGTGTTCTTCTTCGTGCTCGAACGCTCGCGGCTCGGCTCGATCTTCCGCATGCTGGGCGAGGACCGCATGCTGACCGAGATGCAGGGCATCAACGTCACCGCGAACAAGATCCTGGCGGCAGCAATCGCCGGCTTCATCGCCGGCATCGGCGGCGGCCTCTACGCGCACCTCTTCACCTACGTGGAGCCCAAGATATTCAACATCATGCTGGGGGTTCACAGCCTGGCCTATGGTCTCATCGGCGGGCTGGGAACCGCGCTCGGGCCAATCATCGGCGTCGGCATCGACATCGGGCTGCTGGAATCGATCCGGTTCCTCTCGGGCTACCGGATGATCGCCTTCGGCGGGCTGGTGGCGATACTCCTGATATTCCGGCCGCGTGGGCTCCTGGACGAGCCGGTCGTGCACTGGGTCAAGCAGCGCTGGCGGAGGCTCACCCATGCTGCGCATTGAAGGGCTGAGCAAGAATTTCGGCGGGCTCGAGGCGCTGATCGACGTCGCGCTGGAAATCGCGGACGACGGGATTTTCGGCCTCATCGGGCCGAACGGATCGGGCAAGACCACTTTGTTCAACGTCGTCACCGGGGTCTACGCGCCGTCGGGCGGTTCGATCCTCTTCGATGGCGAGGAGATCGGCGGCCTCGCGCCGCGCGCGGTGATCGCCCGCGGCATCGCCCGGACCTTCCAGAATCTGCGCCTCTACCGCCGCATGACCGTGTTCGACAATGTCCTCGCCGCGCAGCACAGCCTGCCGGAAATCGGCCGCCGCGAGCTGATTTTCGCCCGGCGCGGCCCGGAAAAGGACCGCCGCGACGAGGCGCTGGGATTGCTCGAACTCACCGGCCTGGCCGACCGGTGGGACGAGCTGGCGGCGGGCCTGCCGCTGCCCGACCAGCGCCGGCTCGAGCTCGCCCGGGCGCTCGCCCGCGCCCCCAAGCTCTTGCTGCTCGACGAGCCGGCGGGCGGCATGACGCCGGCCGAGACCGAGGACATGGCGGCGCTGATTCGCGATGTCGCCGCGCCGGGCCGCGCCTGCGTCGTGATCGAGCACAAGATGGACATGATCGCGGCGCTTTGCGACCGCATCTACGTGCTCAACTTCGGCCGCAAGATCGCCGAGGGCGGCCCGCGCGAGGTGCTCCGGGAGCCGGCGGTGCTGGAAGCCTATCTCGGGGTCGAGGAGGACGGCGCGGAGGGCACGGGGCATGCTTGAGGTTCGCGATTTGGTCGTCAATTACGGCAAGATCCGCGCCCTGCGCGGAATCTCGCTCGACGTTGCCGAGGGCGAGATCGTGGCGCTTATCGGCGCCAACGGCGCCGGCAAAAGCTCGACCATGAATGCGGTCTGCGGCATCGTCAAAAGTGCCGGCGGCGAGGTGCGATTCGGCGGCCAGCGCATCACCGGCCTCGCCTCGCACGCGATCGTCCGCCGCGGCATCGCCCAGGTGCCCGAGGGCAGAATGATCTTCGCCGGCCTGACGATCGAGGAGAATTTGCTGGTCGGCGCTTACGCGGCCAGCGATCGCGGTTCCATCCGGCGCGAATTGGACGCGGTCCTGGAGCTCTTTCCCGTTCTCCGGCTCCGCCTCGGCGACCGCGCCTCGAATCTCTCGGGCGGCCAGTTGCAGATGCTGGCGCTGGCCCGGGGTATGATGGCGGCGCCAAGGCTGCTATTGTTGGACGAGCCCTCGCTCGGCCTGGCGCCGGTGACGGTGCGCGAGGTGTTCGCGCTGATCCGCGATTTGCGCGAGCGCGGCACCACCATCCTGCTGGTCGAGCAGAACGTGCGCCAGGCGCTGGCGATCGCCGACCGCGGCTACGTGTTGGAGGGCGGCGAGATCATATTGGACGGCCCAGCCGGGGATTTGCTCGGGCACGACTTGCTCGTCAGCGCCTACCTCGGCATCGAAAGAGAGGAGGTGCGGCCATGAAAAATCCCATTCTTGTGGCGCTTATCGCGGGTGTTCTCCTGGCCCTGCCGGCGGCGGGGCAGGCGGCCGAGCGCGCCAAGGCCAAGGTCGACTGCAAGGCGGCCGGCGAGAAGCACGTCTACGATTGCTCGATCATGCTGATGGGCAAGAAGAGCGGCAAACCGCTGGTGGGCGCCAAGATCGTCATCGGCGCGGACATGCCGTCGATGGCGATGGCGCACAACGTCAAGCCGGTCACCGCCAAGCCCGGCGGCATGCCCGGCATGTATCACGCCCGCATCCGGCTCGATATGCTCGGCGAATGGGCGCTGAAGATGGACATCTCGGGACCGACGCGCGACCGCATCATCCACGTCATGCGCTTCGGCCGGGGCATGGACATGAAGCACGGCATGGGCATGAAG
>CBDVDY010000227.1:0-5162 GCA_965372875.1 uncultured Alphaproteobacteria bacterium
GGTAGGCCTTGTGCGCGGAAAAGGGCTCGCACAGGGTGCCGGAGACCATGGCCTGCTCGCAGCCGATCATCAGCGGCAGGAAATCGGTGGCGCCGCCGATCGCCGCGCTGCCGTGCTTGGGCCCGGCCTGGCCGAAATTCGCGAGGTCCTGGGCGACGGTGAAGTCGCAGGCCATGCCGATCTCCTGGCCGCCGCCGATGCGCATGCCGTTGACCCGGCAGATCACCGGCTTGTCGCAGCCGAGGATGGCCGAAAGCATGTCGTTGAAAAGCCGCATGTATTGCCGGTATTCCTGCGGGTTTCCGGCGTAATACTCGGCGTATTCCTTGGTGTTGCCGCCGGTGCAGAAAGCCTTGTCGCCGGTGCCGGTGAAGACCACGGCGCTGACCTCGCGGTCGAGCGAGGCGCGGCGGAAGGCCAGGGTCAGCGCCTTGACCATTTTGGTCGTATAGGCGTTGTACTGGGATGGGTTGTTGAGCACGATCCAGGCGTTGTAGACGCCATCGACGACGCGTCCGTCCTGGCGTTTGGCCGGGTGCTTCTCGTAGAGCACCAGGCCGTCCGCCAGCGTCTCGATGTCGGTGTCGACGAGGTTGTGGTCGACCAGCGCCTTGGGCGCCGTTTGCTTGATGATCTGGTCCGTGGTGGCAACCATCTCTCTTGTTCCTTTGTTTGACTACGCCCGGGCCGCCGGCCCCGGTAATTAAGGCACCAGCACGGCGCGCCGGGTGAGCTTGCCGTCGTGCACCGACGCGAATATTTGGTTGATCTGGTCCAGCGGATGCCGCTCGACGAAGGGCGCCACCTTGACCCGGCCCGAAAGCACCATCTCAAGCGCCTCGGGATAGAGCGCCGGCGGGCAGCCCCAGTTGCCGAGCGCCCGGGCGTGAAAGGCCATCAGGTTGGAAAGCCGGATCTCGACCTTGTCCATGGTGAAGCCGACCACCGCGAGCGTGGCGCCCCGGTTCAGCAGGCCGAAGGCGGTGGCCTGGCCCGCCGCCGTGCCGGAACACTCGAAGACGAACCATTCGGCCGACGGCAGGCCACCTTCGGTGGCGTACGCAAAGACCGCCTTTTTGAGTTCGCGGCCGGCTATCTCGCGCGCGTTGAAGGTTTTGGCGGCGCCGTGTTCGGCGATGGCGTCGAGCTTGGCCTGATCGACGTCGACCGCGACCACGGTAGCGCCCATGGCGGCGGCGATCTGCGCGGTATAGCCGCCGACCCCGCCGACGCCGACCACGATGGCCAGCGCACCGGGCTCGATTCCGGCCTGCACCACCGCCTGGTACGGCGTGGTCACCGCGTCGGCGATCACCGAGACGTCGGCCAGCGACAGGCCGACCTCGGCCAGCCGGCTCTCGTCGACCTCGCACAGGCCGGTGGCGGGCACCACGATGTGGGTGGCGAAGCCGCCCTGGATGTCGTAGCCGGGCATCTTCTGGCCGGGGCAGATGGTGGCGCGGCCGCGCCGGCAGAAATCGCACTCGCCGCAGGGGATCACCGCCGGCACGATCACCGTCTTGCCGACCCAATCCCCGGCCTCGCCGCCGGCGGCGACGACCCGGCCGCTGATCTCGTGGCCCAGGGCCAGGGGCAGCGCGTGGTTGGTGCGCACGCCGTCATAGTAATAGCCCAAATCGGTATGACAGACGCCGCAGCCGGCGATCTCGACCACCACTTCGCCGGGGGCACCCGGGATGGGATCGAATTCGTCCTTCACCAGCGGCTCGCCGGCCCCGGTCATGACCCAGCGATGCGTGGACGTGGACATTTCCCGCTCCCTTCTCCGGTCCGTTCGGCGCCGATTTCCTTGATTTTTCAAGCTTCGGCGCCGAACCTCTTGCCTGACCATTTGCCTGCGACGAAGTGACGCTTGATCTCTAATATGTAAAATGGTACTACAATACCTAATTAGATGCAACAACTAAATTGTCGCACCCCGATAGGGGCTTTGGATGGGGGCCATGGACGGGATCAAACGGCGGAACACCGGAACGGACCAGGCGAACGAGGGCCTGCCGGATCAATCGGCCACGCCGGACAGCCTGTCCGTGGCACTCACCGGGTCGGGCGGCGCTGGAATCATCACGGCCGGCGGCATGCTCTTGGAAGCCGCGGCCAGGGCCGGCTGGTACGGGCTTATGACCCGCTCGGTCGGGCCGCAGATCCGGGGCGGCGAAGCGGCGGCGCTGGTGCGCCTCTCGCCGCGCCCGGTGGAGGCCCGCGCGGCGATGTTCGAGCTGCTGATCGCGGTCGATTGGCACAATATCGAAAGCTTCGCGGCGGAAATCCCGCTTGGCGCCGATTCGCTGGTGATCGCCGATCCGGCGGCCGGCGAGGTGCCCGAAAGTATCGCCGCCAGCGGCGCGCGCATAGCGGCGCTGGCGATGAAGGAGATCGCCGGAGATATCCCGGGCGGCCGGGTCAACATGGTGGCGCTGGGCGCCGCCGCCGGGCTCATCGGCCTGCCGGAGGCGACAATCGCGGCGATCATAGAGAAGAAACTCGCGTCCAAGGGCGCCGACGCGGTCCAGGCCAGCATCGCCGGAATCCGCGCCGGGCTCGCCGCCGCCCCGGAACTCGGACCCGCGCCGAGCGTCACCCGGCCCGAGTCCCCCGAGTCCACCAACGCGGACCGCTGGATCATCAGCGGCAACGAGGCCGCCGGGCTCGGCGCCGTGCGCGGCGGCGTGCGTTTCGTCGCCGCCTATCCGATCACCCCGGCGACCGAAATCCTGGAATGGCTGGCCCCGGCGCTCGCCAAGGTCGGCGGCACGCTGGTGCAGGCCGAGGACGAGCTCGCCTCGATCAACATGGCGATCGGCGCGTCCTATGGCGGCAAGCCGGCGCTCACCGCGACCTCGGGCCCGGGCCTGGCGCTGATGAGCGAATCGATCGGCCTGGCCGCCGCCGCCGAGGTGCCGGTGGTCGTCGTCGACGTGATGCGCGGCGGGCCTTCGACCGGCCTGCCGACGAAATCCGAGCAGGCCGACCTCAACATTGCCGTCTATGGCCTGCACGGCGACGCGCCGCATCTGGTCATCGCGCCCAATTCGGTCGCCGACTGCCTGTTCGCCGCGCAATGGGCGGTGCATCTGGCCGAAGCGTTACAGGCGCCGGCGCTGGTGCTTTCCGACCAGTTCCTGGGCCAGGCGCGGGCGGTCGTCGACCGGCCGGGCGAGCTCGCCTTTTTCGCCAAGCGCCAAACCGCCCCGGCGGAGGCGGCGGCAGGCTACCGGCGTTACGAAATCACCGCCTCGGGCGTCTCGCCGATGGCGCTGCCGGGCACGCCGGGCTGCCAGTACACCGCCGATGGGCTGGAACACAGCCCGCGCGGCACGCCCTCGGGCCGGGCCGCCGACCATCTGGCGCAACTCGACAAGCGCCGGGCAAAGCTCGAAGACTTCGACTACGGCGAGCACTGGGCCGAGATCGAAGGAGAGGGCGAGTTCGCCATCCTCACCTGGGGATCGAGCACCGGGCCGTCGCGCGAGGCCGTGGCCCGGCTGGCAAGCGACGGCATCGAAATCAAGCTCATCGCGCCGCGGCTGCTCGCGCCCGCCCAGCCCGAGCGGCTGGCGGCGGCGCTGGCGGGCGTGGCCCGGACGCTGGTGGTCGAGCAGACCCATTCCGGCCAGTTTCACCGCTACCTCCGGGCCCATTACGACCTGCCGGGCGAAATCCGCTGCCTGCGCCGGCCCGGACCGCTGCCGCTCAGCGCCGACGAAATTCATGCCGGCATCACCGAATGGAGGCAGGGATGACCGCATCCGGCGCCGCAAAGACGGTCAAGGCCGCGAGAAAAGCCAGCGATTACAAATCCGACGTCAAGCCGGTCTGGTGCCCGGGCTGCGGCGACTATCACGTGCTGCTGTCGATCGCCAAGGCGCTGGCCCATCTGGCGCTGCCGCCCGAGGAAGTCGCCATCGTTTCCGGCATCGGCTGTTCCTCGCGCATCCCGGCCTACACCAACTGCTACGGTTTCCACGGCGTACACGGGCGGTCGCTGGCGCTGGCCACGGGGCTCAAGGTGGCGCGGCCCGATCTCACCGTGCTGGTGGCCAGCGGCGACGGCGACGGCTTTTCCATCGGCGGCAATCATTTCCTGCATGCCTGCCGGCGCAACGTCGATCTCACCTACATCGTCATGGACAACCGGGTCTACGGCATGACCAAGGGCCAGCCCTCGCCGACCACCGAGCCCGACTGGGACAGCGCGCTGTCGCCGGGGGGCACCGGGCTCAGGCCCTTCCATCCACTGGTGATCGCGCTCGCCTCGGGCGCCAATTTCGTGGCGCGGGGCTTTTCCGGCGATGTCAACGGCACGGCCAAGCTTCTGGTCGAGGCGATCGAGCATCCGGGCTTTTCCTTCGTCGAAATCCTGAGCCCGTGCGTCACCTTCCGCCCCGACCAGCGCGAATGGAAAAACCTGGTGCATCCGGCGATGGTCGAGGCGACCGACGATCCGGCGCGCGCCGCCCGGCGCATCATGACCGACGATGGTGTCAATACCGGCGTGCTCTATCGCGGCGGCCGCGTGCCCTACGGGCTTAATGGCGGCGCGCCGGCGGACGCGGCCGGGTCGGCGGGCGAGATCGCCGCCCTCGAGCAAGCGTTCGCGCTATGAGTGGGGACGACAAGGTATCCGCCGGCCCCGGTGGCATCGCCGATCTGCCCGAGCTTCTGGCGCACGCCCATGCGATCGAGCAGGAAGCGTTCGAGCGCTACGCCGATCTGGCCGGTCAGATGGAGACGCACAACAATCCGGAACTGGCCGCTTTGTTCGCCGAGCTCGTCCGCATCGAGCGCATCCACGCCGAGAAAATCCTGGAACGCGCCCGGGGCATGAGTTTGCCCCGCATCCCGCCTTGGCGATATCGCTGGGCCGAGGCCGGCGGCCTTGGCGGCGAGAGCCCGGAATCCCTGGACATGTCCGGGGCGCATTATTTGATGATTCCGCACCATGCGCTGAGCATGGCGCTCGCCGCCGAGGAGCGCGCGCTGCGTTTTTACGAATCGGTGGCCGAATCGGCACGCGACACGGATGTGCGCGCGCTGGCCGGGGAACTGGCCGAGGAAGAGCGCGAGCACGTTCGTCTGATGGCCGAATGGCTGGCCAAATACCCGGCGCCCGAGGACGGCTGGGCCGACGACCCGGACCC
>CBDVDY010000228.1:0-5070 GCA_965372875.1 uncultured Alphaproteobacteria bacterium
CGACCGCTCATATCGACACTTTCGCGCGCGATAATCTGCCGCCCAGGGAACTGTGGCCGGAGATGGAATTTTCCGGCGTGCCCGAGCTCGCCCTCTATGCCGATCGCATCAATGCCGCGGTCGAGCTGCTCGACAAGGCGGTGGGCGAGCACGGCTGGGGTGAGCGCACGGCGATCCGCTATGGCGAGGATTCCTGGAGCTACGCCGAGCTCAAGGGCCTGTCGGACCGTATCGCCAAGGCGCTGGTAGAGGATTTGGGCGTGGTCCCGGGCAACCGGGTGCTGCTGCGCGGGCCCAACAATCCCGGCATGGCGGCGGCCTGGCTGGCGGTGCTCAAGGCCGGCGCCGTCTGCGTCGCCACCATGCCGCTGTTGCGCGCGCGCGAGCTCGCCTTCATGGTCGACAAGGCGCAAATCAGTCATTGCCTGTGCGACATCGCGCTCAAGGAAGAGATCGACAGGACCCGCGAGCTGACGCCGCTGCTGCGGCGGGTCGAATATTTTTCCGCCGATTGCGCAGGGGGCGGGGACGACGGCGGTGGCGGCGGCGAGGGCGCCGGCCTCGACGCGCTGATCGCCGGCAAAACGGACGGCTTCGACGCAGTCGACACGGCGGCCGACGACATGGCGCTCATCGCCTTCACTTCGGGCACCACCGGGCAGCCCAAGGGCACCATGCATTTCCACCGCGACATCATGGCCATGTGCGACACCTTTGCCCGCCACGTCTACCGGCCGAGCGCGGACGACATCTATATCGGCTCGCCGCCGCTGGCCTTCACCTTCGGGCTCGGCGCGCAGCTCGCCTTTCCCATGCGCTTCGGTTCGTCGGTGGTGTTCTATCCCGGCCCGCCGACGCCCGACGGCCTCTTGGCCAACATCGCCAGGTACAAATGCACGACGCTCTATACGGCGCCGACCATGTACCGGGTGCTGGCCGGCATGATCGCGGCGGGCGAGGGCGACGCGTCCTCGCTCGAGCAATGCATTTCGGCCGGCGAAACCCTGCCGCGCCCGACCTTCGACGCCTTCCTCGAGGCCACCGGCATCAGGATCATCGACGGGCTGGGCTCGACCGAAATGATCCACATCTTCGTCTCGGCCGAGGGCGACGACATCCGGCCGGGCGCCACCGGCAAGGCGATCCCGGGCTACCAGGCCCGCATCGTGGACGAGGGCGGCAAATTTCTGGCGCCGCCGTGCGAGGGGTTGCTGGCGGTGCGCGGCCCCACCGGCTGCCGCTATCTCGACGATCCGGTGCGGCAGAAGGCCTACGTGGTCGACGGCTGGAACCTGCCGGGCGACCGCTACCGCCAGGACGGGGACGGCTATTTCTGGTACGTGGCGCGGGCCGACGACATGATCGTCTCGTCGGGCTACAACATCGGCGGGCCGGAGGTGGAAGTGGTGCTGCTCGACCATCCCAAGGTGGCCGAATGCGCCGTCGTCGGCGCCCCGGACAAGGAGCGCGGCCGCATCGTCAAGGCCTTCGTGATGCTGCGCGACCCGGCCGACGCCAACGAGGCGACCGTCGAGGAGCTGCAGGATTTCGTCAAGGCGGAGATCGCACCCTACAAATATCCGCGCGCGGTCGAGTTCGTCGACGATTTGCCGCGCACCGAAACCGGCAAGGTGCAGCGCTTCAAGCTGCGCCAGGCCGAGGAAAAGAAGGCCGGGTAAAAGGTTTTGAACCACAGAGACACAGAGACACAGAGGAAGAAAAAACGAATTTGAGTCTGACCATCGGCGCACCGAGGTGCGAAGAATGAATTCGTTGTCTCTGTGCCTCTGTGTCTCCGTGGTGAATTTTTTGTCGGAGAGAACATGAAGATCAATTGTTTGGGCGGCGGGCCGGCGAGCCTGTATTTCGCCATCCTGATGAAGAAGTCCTTCCCGGACGCGGCGATCACGATTTACGAGCAGAACAAGTTCGACGACACGTTCGGCTTCGGCGTGGTGTTCTCGGACGCGACCATGGACGGGTTCAAGGACGCCGACGAGCCGACCTGGAAGGCGATCACCGACAGCTTCGAGCACTGGGACGATATCGACATCCACGTCAAGGGCCAGGTGCTGAGCTCGACCGGGCACGGCTTCGCCGGCATGTCGCGCAAGGAGATGCTGATCATCCTGCAGAACCGCGCCCGCGAGCTGGGCGTCGAGATGCTATTCGAAACCCTGGTCGAGAACCCCGACACGCTGCGCGACTGCGACCTGCTGTTCGCGGCGGACGGCGTCAACAGCGTCACCCGCGAGCGTTACCAGGCGCACTTCCGGCCCGAGGTCGATTTCCGGCCCAACCGCTTCGTCTGGCTCGGCTCGGACTTCAATTTCCCGGCCTTCACCTTCCACTTCATCGAGAACGAGCACGGGCTGTGGCGCACGCACTGCTACCGCTACATGCAGGACCGCTCGACGGTGATCGTCGAATGCACCGAGGAGACGTTCGCCAGGACCGGCCTCGCCATCGACGACGAGGCGGCCAACGTCGCCTATGTCGGCAAGCTCCTGGACGGCTTCATCGGCGACGCCAAGTTGATCAACAACCGCTCGCACTGGCGCCAGTTCCCCAACATCGCCTGCGGCAGCTGGGTGCACGAGAACGTCGTGCTGGCGGGCGACGCCGTGCACACCGCGCATTTCTCCATCGGCTCGGGCACCAAGCTGGCGATGGAGAACGCCATCGCCCTGCACGGCGCCATCGTCGGCGCCGGCAGCATCGGCGCCGGCCTGCCGCGCTACGAGGAGGAGCTCAAGCCGGCGGTGGAAAGCCTGCAACGCGCCGCCCGCGTCTCGCAGCAATGGTTCGAGGATTCCGAGCGCTATCACCGGCGGCTCGAGCCGATCCAGTTCGGCTTCTCGCTGCTGACCCGCTCCCTGCGCATCAGCCACGAGAACCTGAAGGTCCGCGACCCGGACTACGTGGCCGGTATCGATACCTGGTTCGCCCGCGCGGCCAACGCGCCGGGCAACCCGGCGCCGCCGCCGATGTTCACGCCCTTCAAGCTGCGCGAAATGGTCGTGCCGAACCGGGTCGTGGTCTCGCCCATGTGCCAATATTCGGCCGCGCACGGCACCATCGACGACTGGCATCTGGTGCATCTGGGCAGCCGGGCGCTGGGCGGCGCCGGGCTGGTGATCACCGAGATGACCGACGTCAGCGCCGACGGCCGCATCAGCCCGGGCTGCGCCGGCATGTACGACCAGACGCATCTCGGCGCCTGGAAGCGGGTCGTCGACTTCGTGCACGCCCACAGCCACGCCAAGATCGGCATGCAGCTCGCCCACGCCGGGCGCAAGGGCTCGACCAGGATCGGCTGGGAGGGCTACGACATGCCGCTCGAGCACGGCAACTGGCCGCTCCTTGCCGCCTCTTCCCTGCCCTACATCCCCGGCACCAGCACAGCACCCAAGGCCATGGACCGGGCCGACATGGACCGGGTGCGGGACGATTTCGCGCGCGCCGCCGGGATGGCCGAGGAGGCGGGCTTCGACCTCATAGAGCTGCATTTCGCGCACGGTTACCTGTTGAATACCTTCCTCTCGCCGCTCACCAACCGGCGCGGCGACGAATACGGCGGCAGCCTCGAGAACCGGCTGCGCTACCCGCTCGAAGTGTTCGCCGCGGTGCGCGCCGCCTGGCCCGACGAAAAGCCGATCTCGGTGCGGGTCTCGGCGCACGACTGGCGCCAGGGCGGCTTCATGCCGGAGGACGCGGTGCCGGTGGGCGCGGCGCTCAAGGCGCGCGGCTGCGACATCGTCGACGTGTCCTCGGGCCAGGTGGTCGCCGACGAGGAGCCGGTCTATGGCCGGCTGTTCCAGACGCCGTTCGCCGACCGGGTGCGGCTGGAGGCGGAAATCCCGACCATGACCGTGGGCAACATCTCCTCCTACGAGGACGTGAACTCGATCCTGGCGGCCGGGCGGGCCGATCTCTGCGTGCTCGCCCGGGCCCATCTCTACGACCCCTACTGGACGCGCCACGCCGCCACCGAGCTCGGCTACGACATGCCCTGGCCCGACCCCTACCACACCATCGACGGCTACATCCCCCGCTTCAAGGCGAGCGAGACGTGAGCAAGCCGCCCGGAAGGCGCCGGGAAAGGGACCGGTGACCGGCATCCTCGGCATCGTCCTGCCGGTCTTCGCGCTGGTGCTGGCGGGCTATATCGGCGGCCGCGCGCGCTGGCTGAGCGAGGAGGGCATCAAGGGCCTGTCCTCCTTCGTCTTCTACCTGGCGATCCCGGCGCTGCTGTTCCGCACCCTGGCGCGCGGCGAGATTCCCGAGGCGCTCGATTTCGACATCGTGTTCGCCTATTTCTCCGGCGCCTTCCTGGTCATGGGCGTGGCCTGGGCGGCGGGCCGGCTGGTCTTCGCCAACGGCGCCGGGGAACTCGCGCTGATGGGCATGGGGTCGATGTATTCGAACACCGTGCTGCTCGGCATCCCGCTGGTCTACGCGGTGTTCGGCGAGCCCGGCATCCTGCCGATGATGATGATCGTCACCTTCCACTCGCTGATCCTGTTGCCGCTGACCATGGTCCTGATCGAACTGGGCCGGGCCGGCGGCCGTGCCGCCGACAATCCCGGCGGCGGCGCGCGGCGGGTAGCGGCATCGACCGCCGCTTCGGTGTTCAAGAACCCGGTGATTCTGTCGATGCTGGCGGGCCTGGCCTACAATATCTCGGGGCTGGCGCTGCCGGGCCCGGTGGATTCCTTCGCCGGGCTGCTGGGCGGCGCCAGCGCGCCGTGCGCGCTGTTCGCGCTGGGCGCCACGCTGGCCGCCTACCGGCTGGGCGGAGATCTGCGCGAGAGCCTGGTGGTGGTGGCGCTCAAGCTGCTGCTGCATCCGCTCGCGGTCTGGCTCGCGGCGACGCAAATCTTCGCGCTGACGCCGCTCTGGGCGGCGGTGGCGACGCTGACGGCGGCGCTGCCGTCGGGCGTCAACGTCTTCGTCATCGCCCGCCAGTACGATATCTATCTGGCCCGGGCGTCGGCGATCATTCTGATCTCGACCGGCCTCTCGGTGCTGACGCTGGCCGCCCTGATCGCCTGGCTCGCGCCCTCCTAG
>CBDVDY010000229.1:0-5046 GCA_965372875.1 uncultured Alphaproteobacteria bacterium
TACTCCGCCGAGCCCGGTCCGTCGAAATCCCGGCGGTGCGAGACCAGCGTCTCGAGCCATTTGGCGCGGCTTGCCGCCTTGCGATCCTTGCTCATTCCGAATGTCCTTCCCCCTTATCGCCGGCCCCCGTATGCCGACCGGGACCACGGGCCGCGCCAGCTCCCGGCGGGTCTCGTCCGGCCCGCCACCGGCCCGGAATGCCCTGAACATTTCGCTTGTAAACGCCATCGAGCCTTTTAAAATCAATCGATTACTTTATAGAATTTTTCTTGCCGCGGCACAAATTCGGCCGCGTCGCGGCGTCAGGGTGGGGGGCCCGAATCGGATGGATCAGCGCCTTGTTCGAACCGTTAACCGCGATGCGGTTGACGCCTATCGCGCGGATGGCGTGGTCTGCCTGCGCCGCGTGTTCGAGCCCGCCTGGATCGAGCGCCTGCGCCACGCGGTGGACGAGGTGATTGCCAAGCCCGAGCTGCTGGCCGCCGCCACGGGTGGCCCCGGCGACAAGGAAGCGATTCGCCGCGACCGGTTCATGTGGACCTTCCATGACGAGTTCCGACGTTTCGCGCTGGAATCCCATGCCGCCGCGCTTGCCGGCGCGCTGATGGTTTCGCGCAAGGTAAATTTGTTCTTCGACCATCTCGCGGTAAAGGACCCGGGCGGCCGATCCGCGCCGTCCTGGCGGCACGACCAGTCGCAATCATGCATCGAGGGCTGGCAGGCGTGCACGATGTGGCTGCCGCTCGACCGCGTGGACCGATGCGACGGGGCAATCGAGTATGTGCGCGGCTCGCACAGATGGGAGGGGCAGTTCGAGGACCGGAAACTGCGCTACGTCGATCAGTTCGGCTACGATGACGATATGGACTGCCCGGACGTGGAGGCCGATCGGGACGCCTTCGACATCCTCTGTTGGGATGTCGAGCCAGGCGACTGCATCGTTCACCATGCCCTGACGGTGTACGACGACGCCCCCGCCAATCGGGGCGCCCGCAGACGGCGCTCGGTCACGACCCGCTGGGCCGGCGACGACGCCGTCTATGTCGAGCGCAAGGGCATGACGGGGCCGCTGCGCGACCCCGGCCTCAAGCCGGGCGACAGACTGGACAGCGACCTGTTCCCCGTGGTCTGGCGCGCGCGCGCCGGCGAGCAATGGGCGCCGGCGCCGGGACGGCTCCTGTAGCCGGCCGCGATTTGGCACAGGCGCAAAAATTGCGCGTGGCGACGGCGCGGGAAGAAAAATACCGGCGGCGCCAGGGCGAAGTCATCGACGCGGCCGCCGCGGTATTTGCCGAAAAAGGCTACCACGGGGCCAGCACGACCGATATTGCCGACCGCTTGGGCATTCGCCAGGGCAGCCTGTACTACTACTTCGCGTCCAAGGAGGCGGCGCTCGAAGTGGTTTGCTACAAGGGTGTCGAGGGGTTCTCCCAGGGTCTGGAGGAAATCCTGAAGGGCACGCGGGGCGCCGCCGGAAAACTGCGCGGGGCCGTGCTCAATCATCTGCGCCCGGTGCGCGAGCGCCCGGACTATGTGCGGGTGTTTCTGCGCGACAGACACCACCTGCCGGATTGCAGCCGGCGCAAGATCGGCGGCCTTTCGCGCAAGTATGAAAAGCAGTTGCGGGATATCTTCCAGGAAGGCGTCGACAATGGCGAATTTCGCGCCGATCTCGACTGCCGGCTGGCGGCGCTCGCCCTGCTGGGCATGTTGAATGGCGTGGCGCAGTGGTACGGCAGGCAAAATGTCGCCGATCTCGAGCGGATCGCAGACGAATACCTGACTTTGATCCTCGCCGGCGCGTCGTCCCGTGGCTAGGCGCCGGCTCCTGGCACGGCCGACCCCGGGACCCGTCTTGACAGGAAATCGCGGCAATGTTTCATAGTTGAACCAGTATGCCGAAAATGATTACACTGTAGCCGAGGCTATATTTTTTTTAGTTGTAAAAACAATAACTTAGCATATCCACAGAGGAGGCTCTAATGGGATACAGACTGCTTGCTGCGATGTTCGTTGCCACCATGCTGGCGACTCCCGCCGCAGCCGCGGAGACGTTGCGGCTCGGATTCATCACGACGCTCTCGGGCGGCGCCGCGGTTATCGGCGCGCATCAGAAGAACGGTTTCGACCTCGGCATCGAGAATCTCGGTGGCAAGGTCGGCGGGCTCGAGACCAAGGTGTTCTACGGCGACGACAAGCGTAGCGCCAACGCCGGCCGGCAGGTCGCCGACAAGATGGTGAAGAAGGACAAGGTCCACTTCGTGCTCGGCCCGATCTGGTCGAACGTGCTGATGGCGATCCAGAAGCCGGTGCTGCGGTCGGGCACGTTCCTGATCAGCACCAATGCCGGCGCCTCGCCGATGGCCGGCAAGAACTGCAACAAGAATTACTTCACCACGTCGTGGAACAACGACCAGATGCCGGAGGCGATGGGCAAGCTGATGCAGGACAGGGGCGTCAAGAACGTGTTCATGATGGCGCCCAATTACCAGGCCGGCAAGGACATGCTGGCCGGCTTCCAGCGCTTCTACAAGGGCCAGGTTGTCGGGCAAATTCTGACCAAGTTGGGCCAGAAGGATTACCAGGCCGAGCTCTCGCAGGTGCGCGCGGCCAAGCCGGCGGCGCTGT
Organism: uncultured Alphaproteobacteria bacterium; assembly: GCA_965372875.1. Classification (GTDB taxonomy): domain Bacteria; phylum Pseudomonadota; class Alphaproteobacteria; order CBDVDY01; family CBDVDY01; genus CBDVDY01. Next base: position 2,629 of record CBDVDY010000229.1, read on the forward strand.
TCATCTTCGAGCCCGGCGGCATGGGCATCGCCTTCATGAAGCAGTGGGCGGCCTCCGGCCTGGGCAAGCAGATCAAGCTCTACACGACGTTCACGGTGGACTACCTGACCCTCGGCCCGATCGGCAAAGCCGCGGTGGGCACCTTCCATACGAACTACTGGGACCCGAATTCCGACATCCCGGCGAACAAGAAGTTCATCGCCACCTACAAGAAGAAGTTCGGCAAGATGCCGTCGCACTTCGCCGCCCAGTCCTATGACGCGCCGTTCCTGATCGACAGCGCCGTGCGCGCGGTCGGCGGCAACCTCAAGGACAAGGACGGTCTCCGCAATGCCATGCGCAAGGCCGACTTCGCCTCGGTCCGCGGCAAGTTCTCGTACAACACGAACCACCACCCGATCCAGAACTACTACGAGCGCGAGGTGGTGTTGGGCGCGGACGGCAAGCCGACGATCGTGACCCGAAGCGTCGTGTTCCGTAACGCAAAGGACTCGCACTACAAGAAGTGCAAGATGACCTGGTAGTTCGATACTACCATTGGCACGGGGACGCCCGGAGGGCGTCCCCGTTTTTCCCGCCCCCACGGGGTCCCGTGTGTGAGTAGGGACCGTTCATGGACCTGCTGCTGCTCCTCGAACAGTCGCTGAACGGCTTCCAGTTCGGCGTGTTTCTGTTTTTGATTTCGGCCGGCCTGACGCTGGTTTTCGGGATCATGAACATGGTCAATTTGGCGCACGGCTCGCTCTACATGATCGGCGCCTATCTCGCGGCGGCCATGTTCAACCTGACCGGCTCGCTTGTCCTCGCCATCGCCCTCAGCCTGCCGGCGGCGCTCGTGGTCGGCATCGCGGTCGAGGTGGTCGCACTCAGGACGCTTTACGAACGCGACCATCTCGATCAGGTGCTGGCCACCTTCGGGCTGATTCTGTTCTTCAACCAGTTGATGATCGTCGTCTTCGGCCCCGAGAGCCAGCAGCTGTTTCCGCCAGAATGGCTGGCCGGCTCGGTCGAGATCATCCCCGGCGCGCCCTATCCGGTGTTCCGGCTGGTGATCATCGGCGCCGGGCTCGCGGTTGCCGCGTTCCTCTATGTGCTGATCACCCGCACCAAGATCGGCATGCTGATCCGGGCCGGCGCCAGCAACCGCGAGATGGCGGGAGCGCTGGGCGTGAATATCAAGCTTCTCTATACCTGGGTGTTCGGCCTCGGCGCGGTGCTCGCCGGGTTCTCGGGCATGATGGCGGGGCCGATCCTGTCGGTCGAGTCGGGCATGGGCGAGGGCATGCTGATCCTCGCCCTGGTGGTCATCGTCATCGGCGGTATCGGCTCGATCCGTGGCGCCTTCGTGGCCTCGATCCTGGTCGGGCTGGTCGAGACGCTGGGCCGGTCGATCATCCCGTACCTGCTGGGCCAGTTCATGTCGAACGAGGCGGCGCAGACGGCAGGGCCGGCGCTCGCCTCGATGTCGATCTACATCCTCATGGCCGGGGTCCTGTTTTTCAAGCCGCAGGGCCTGTTCCCGGCGCGCACGGGCTGATCGATGACGAATTACTTCCATCCCCGCTTCCTCGTGACGGTCCTGTTTTTCGCCGTCCTGGCCGTGTTTCCTTGGCTTGCCCTTAAATGGTGGAATGAACCGTTTTACGTCGATTTGGCGACCAATATCATGATCTTCGCCATCGCCGCCGCGAGCCTCGACCTGATCCTCGGCTACGGCGGCATGGTGAGCTTCGGGCATGCCGCTTATCTCGGGATCGGCGGCTATTCGGTGGCGATATTCTCGTTCTATGGGATCGACAACGGCTTTCTGCAGTTCGCCGTCGCCATCGTCGCCTCGGCCACGGTGGCCTTGGCGATCGGCGCCATATCGCTGCGCACGGGCGGCGTCTATTTCATCATGATCACGCTCGCCTTTACGCAAATGCTGTTCTTCCTCGGTATCAGCATCGAGGAATTCGGCGGCGACGACGGCATCAACACCAATCGCAGCGAGTTCATCGAGGCGATCGACCTCAACGACCAAGTCACCTTTTACTACTTCGTGTTCGCGATCCTGGTGCTCTGCGTGGTCCTGCTGCGGCGCATCGTCGCTTCGCGCTTCGGCCGGGTGATCCGGGGCGCCCGCTCGAACGACCGGCGCATGGCCGCGATCGGCTTCCCGACCTACCGTTACCGGCTCGCCGCCTTCGTCATCGCCGGCACCATGTGCGGCGTCGCCGGCGCGCTGTTCGCCAATTTGAACGAATTCTTGACGCCCGAGGTCATGAGCTGGCAGGTCTCGGGCGAGATCATGGTCATGGTCATCATGGGCGGCATGGGCAGCATATTCGGCTCCGTGTTCGGCGCCGCCGCCTTCCTGCTGGTGGAGGATTACCTCAAGGATATCACCGAGCACTGGATGCTGTTCTTCGGGCCGCT
>CBDVDY010000230.1:0-5016 GCA_965372875.1 uncultured Alphaproteobacteria bacterium
AACGCGGGCGCGGCGCGGCGGGAGAGGAAACCGGCATGGGGAACGGCATGGATTTGAATGGCAAGACCGCCATCGTTACCGGCGCGGCGCGCGGCTTGGGGCGCGATTACGTGCACCGCATGGTGGCGGCGGGGATGAATGTGCTGGCGGCGGACATCAACGACTGCGCCGAGACGGTGGCGGGCGCCCAGGGCCCGGGACGGGCGCTGGCGGCCGTTGTCGACGTCGCCGACGGCGTCAGCGCGAGCGCCATGGCGGAGCGGGCGCTCGGCGAATACGGCGGCATCGACGTGCTGGTGAACAACGCGGCGCTCTATGGCTCGCTCTCGGGCGGACGCATGGAAACCCTCGACGAGGCCGAATGGGATTCCTGCATGGCGGTCAACGTCAAGGGCATCTGGAACTGCTGCCGCGCCGTGACGCCGACCATGCGCGAGAAAGGCGGCGGCAGCATCATCAACATAGCCTCGCTCGCCGGCGTTTACGGCATGCCCTACGCGCTGCACTATTCGACATCGAAGGCCGCGGTCATCGGGCTCACGCGGGCGCTGGCGCGCGAGTTGGGGTCGGCCTGGATCAGGGTCAACGCCATCGCCCCCAGCGCGGTGATGACCGAGGGAACGGCGGAGTTCTTCGGCGCCAAGCTCGAGCGCGCGGCGGAAACCATCCGCAAGGGCCAGGCGTTGCAGCGCAATTTGGAGACCGGTGATCTGGCCGGCACGGTGCTGTACCTGGCGAGCGACGCCAGCAAGTTCGTTACCGGCCAGACGCTGATGGTTGACGGCGGCAGCGTGATGCTATGAGCGGCGCCCTCGCCGTTGCCTGGCGGCGCACTATTTCCGGAGTATGAGCAGCGGGATAAAGGTCTTCGATCGCAGCGCCGTGCGGGCCCACCGGGACCGCGCCGCGCGCGACCGGGCCGGCGGCGGGCGCGGTTTCCTGTTCGACGAGGCGGCCGAACGCCTGGCCGAACGGCTGGGCGAGGTGCGGCGGCGCTTTCCGGTGGCGCTCGACCTCGGCTGCCGCGACGGTGCTTTGGCGCGCGCGCTCGCGGGAAGGGGCGGAATCGAACGTCTGATTTGTGCCGATCTCTCGCCCGCCTTCGCCGCCCGCGCGCGGGATTCGGCCGGCGGCGATGTTCCCGTTGCGGCGCTGGCGGCGGACGAGGAGTTCCTGCCGTTTTCGGCCGGCGCCTTCGATCTGGTGGCGAGCGGGCTGGCGCTGCACTGGGTCAACGATCTGCCGGGCGCGCTGATCCAGATCCGGCGCGTGCTCAAACCCGACGGGCTGTTTCTGGCGACGCTGTTCGGCGGCGATACGCTTGGCGAGCTGCGCCAGTCGCTGACCGAGGCCGAGATCGAAATCGCCGGCGGCGCCGGGCCGCGCGTCTCGCCGTTCGCCGACGTGCGCGATCTCGGCGCGCTGCTGCAACGCGCCGGCTTCGCGCTTCCCATGGTCGACCGCGACAGGATCACCGTCACCTACGACGGCGCGCTCGCCTTGATGCGCGAGATTTCGGCCCTAGGGGAGGGCAACGCCGCGATCGGGCGGCGCGCGCGCTTCACCCGGCGCGAGACCCTGATGCGCGCCGCTGAAATCTATGACCGGCGGTTCGCCGGGGCCGAGGGCCAGGTTCCGGCGACCTTCGATATCCTCTATCTCACCGCCTGGGCGCCCGACCCGGCGCAACCCAGGCCGCTCCGCCCCGGAAGCGCCAGCGCCCGCCTGGCCGACGCGCTCGAGGCCGAGGAAATTTCGCCGGACGGCGTACCTGGAAACGGCAAACGGAACTGAGCGCGGTGGCCGGCCCGGCGGCTATTTTTTGCGTTCCAGGGGAGCCGCGCCGAACAGAATCGAGTATTGCCGGCACCAGATGCCGACCGAGCGGAAGTTGCCGGGGTCGACCGTAAACGGCAGCTTGTATGTCTGGCCGCCGGTCTCGCCTTGGCGCTGGCCGAGCGCGATGTAGCGGGATTTCTTGATGTCGCCGCTGGATCTCGGGTCCTCGGCGGTGCTCAGGATGATGAAAATATCGGGTCCCGGGTCGGAGACGAATTCGCTGAAGCTCACCGCGTAACCGCCGTCCGAGGTCTTGACCAGTCGCGCCACGCCCACGGCCTGGTGGCGCGAGGCGCCGTGGAAACGGCCCGAGGCGACGATCTCTTCGGCCGCCGCCGGCGCGGCACCCGGCCCGGCAACGGCAAGCACCAAAGCGGCGGCGGCAACGGCGAATCCGGGCAAATCGAACGCGGGTCTCTTCATGGCGCGCCTCCAGGCCGCTATTCAGGGTGAGTTTCGGCGCCATGTTGGCAAAGAAGCGCGGAAATTTCACCCCACGATTAGTCACACTCGCGTGACCGCCCGGCATCCCGAAAGCCGCGTAGGCGCCAAAAAATATCACCCCGACGCATATGGCCGGGGTGTGAGTTAACGAGGGTGGGGCCTCGTTGGTGAGTGCTGCTGCGAGGTGTTGTCGTTCTTATTGATCGGGGTGGAGGAGGGTAGAAGGGCCGGTCGAAACCCGCCCCGCCTGTTCCTTGGTTCCGATACGGGAACTATACGAACGAGTAGCATTTATAGCAAGCCATTAATGTACAAACGAATTAATCACAGGAAAAATATGTGATATCTATGCCGGCGAATCGCGAAATGGCGGCGCGGGCAGCGGAGAGGTGCGGCCCAAGGGGTGGCGGTGGAGGCGTGGCGGCGGGGCGGTCAGGTTTCGGCCGGATCCAGCGGATAGATCGAGGCTTCATTGTTCGCCGGCTTCACGGCGCAGAGCCGCCCGAGCGCAACCTGCCGCGGCCGCAGCACGGTTCCGAATTCGTAGGCGATAACCTGAAGGCTGCCCCGCACCGCATCCAGCAACTCGCCCGGCCGCAGCAGGTGCTTGGGATTGCGGGGCTTGCCGAACCGCTCGTTGCCCTGGGCGAAGGTTTCGTAAATCAGCACCCCGCCCCCCGCCAGCGACGCCGTGAGCGCCGGAAACAGCGGCCGGTACAGGTAGTTGGTGACCACGATGCCGGCGAATTCGCGCCCGGCGAAGGGCCAGGGCCCGCCGTTCTCGAGATCGGCCTCGATAATCTCGGCCCGCGCCTCGGCGCCGAGCCCGGCAAGGCGCGAAATATCGATGTCCACGCCCGTAACCGGATGGCCGCGATCGAGAAACAGCCGCATGTGGCGGCCGCCGCCGCAGGCGACATCGAGCACCGGCCCGCCCTCGGGTACCAGGCCGGCGAAGCGCGTTACCCAGGCCGAGGGGCGGCGAGGTCCGTTTCGCGCCTGGTCGCTGGCTCCGGAAGGGTCTGTTTCTGAGGTCATTTTACGCTTGGCCTGGATCGGCGGAATTCCTAAATTAAGGTATGGGAGCGTATCCCATTTGGCGACGCATGGTAACGGACCGGCGATGATATTGTTCGATTTGAAATGCGGCCAGGGCCATGTTTTCGAGGCCTGGTTCAAGGACGGCGAAACCTACGCGGCGCAGCGCCAGGCACGGGAAATTTCCTGCCCGCGCTGCGCCAGCACCGATATCGCCAAGGCGCCGATGGCGCCGCGCGTCCAGAAGAGCCGCGCGCCCGATGCCGGCAAGATCGCCGAGAGGATTCCGGCGACGGAGAAGCAAGCGGCGGCGCGTAGGATGCTGGGTGAATTGCGCCGGCACATCGAGGACAATTGCGACAATGTCGGCCCCGATTTCGCCGAGGAAGCGCGCAAAATCCATTATGGCGAGGCCGATCCGCGCGGCATTTACGGCGAGGCCAGCGAGGCCGAGTCGAGCGAACTCGACGAGGAAGGGGTGCCGCACCAGCGTATCCCGTGGGTCGAGCGCCAGGATTCCTGAGGACGCGCCAAACGGCCGCTGCCTCGATTTCCTATTTTCCCGGCGCGGCGCGGCGATAGCGGGCGTTCACGAACATCAGCCAGCCCAGCGCCCCCAGCAGCAGCACCATGATCATCCAGCCAAGCCGCGGCCCGAACGGGCAGCGCGCGCCCTTGGGCGGCAGCAGGGAACCGCTCCTGGGCGAGAGCGTGACATGCAGCAGCGGCGCCAGCCACAGCGCGACGATGACGATCCAGGCGGTGGTTGCGTCCATGCCGCCATTTTGCGCATTCGCGCGGCGTTTGTCTTGCATTGTGTGCGTCCCCTGCGGCAATCGGTGTCTGGATTCGCCCGCCGTCCGGCGCTATGAACTCCCCAAGCTGCGGAATATGGGCAAGGAGGCATCAGGTGCTCAAAGGCAAAACCGCAATCGTTACCGGCTCGACCAGCGGCATCGGCCTGGCTATCGCCAATACGCTGGCGGGACAGGGTGCCGACATCGTGCTCAACGGCTTCGGTGACGCAGGAGAGATCGAGGCAATCCGCGCCGGGCTGGCCGGGGCGCACGGCGTCACCGTTTCCTACCACGGCGCCGATTTGTCGAAGCCGGCGGAGATTCCGGCGTTGATCGCGGCGGCCGAACCCTTGGGCGGCGTCGATATTCTGGTCAATAACGCCGGCATCCAGCACACCGCCCCGGTCGAGGAATTTCCGGCCGAGAGGTGGGACGCGATCATCGCCGTCAACCTCTCGGCGGCGTTCCACGCGATCGGCGCGGCGCTGCCGGCGATGAGGCGGAAGGGATGGGGCCGAATCATCAACACCGCCTCGGTGCACGGCCTGGTCGCTTCGGTCGAAAAGGCCGGCTACGTGGCGGCCAAGCACGGGCTCATTGGGCTCACCAAGGTGGTGGCGCTGGAGACCGCCGGCAGCGGCATCACCTGCAACGCCTTTTGCCCGGGCTGGGTGCGGACCGAGCTCATCGAGAAGCAAATCGTCGCCCGCGCCAAGGATCTCGGCGTGCCGGTCGAGGAAGGCGCGCGGGACATGCTGGCGGAAAAACAGCCATCCCGGCAATTCGTCACGGTCGAGCAGTTGGGCGGTCTGATCACCTTCCTGTGCTCGGAGGCGGCCGAGCAGGTGACCGGCGCGGCAATCCCGATCGACGGCGGCTGGACGGCCCAGTAAAGGGG
>CBDVDY010000231.1:0-4982 GCA_965372875.1 uncultured Alphaproteobacteria bacterium
TCGGCGCCAGTCTCGACATCGCCAAGGACGTGGGCGGCGCGCACGAGGTCGACGACATCTATCATGTGGCGCGGTTCGAGGGCACCCATGGCCTCGGCCACGTGCGCCTGGCCACCGAATCCGACGTCAAGCCCGAGGCCGCGCACCCGTTCTGGGCCACCGGCTTCGCCGACGTCGCTATCGTCCACAACGGCCAGATCACCAACTACTGGAAAATGCGCCGCCGGCTGGAGCGCCGCGGCTTCGAGTTCAACACCGACAACGATTCCGAACTCATCGCCGTCTATCTGGCCGACAAGATGTCGCGGGGCGTCTCGCTGAGGGACGCGCTCAAGACCTCGATCGACGACCTCGACGGCACCTTCTCGTTTCTGGTCTCGACCCGGGACGAGATCGGCTACGCCAAGGACCGGCTCGCGGCCAAGCCGATGGTCATGTGCGAGACCGACGAGTTGATCGCCATCGCCTCCGAGGAGGTTTCGCTCAACCGCCTGTTCCCGGGGCAGGCGCTCGATACCTCGGAACCGCCGCCAGGGACCTACGGCACGTGGTCACGATCGATCTAGCAAAAATTGCCGTCACCGACGCCAACGAACGCATCCGCGAAGCCGGCGCCCGTGGCGAGGACGTGGACGTCGTCAACCCGGACGCGCGCCACCACATCGGCGTCGGACTGACGGACGAGATCACCGTGCGGGTGCGCGGCTCGGCCGGATACTTTTGCGCCGGGCTCACCGACGGCCCGCGCTTCGAGATCGACAACAATGTCGGCTGGGGCCTGGCGGACAATATGTATCGGGGCTCGGTGGTGGTCGGCGGCAACGCCAGCGCCATCCCCGCGGTCGCCATCCGCGGCGCCGAAGTGGTGGTGCGCGGCAATATCGGCTCACGCGCCGGCCAGGTGATGAAGGCGGGAACGCTGTGTTGCGCCGGCAACGCCAACTTCATGGCCGGCTATATGATGTATGGCGGCCGCATCATCATACTCGGCGAATCCGGAGAGCGCGTCGGCGAGAACATGACGGCCGGCGACATCTATGTCGGAGGCGCTGTTCACTCGCTGGGCGCGGACGCGATGCTCACCGACTTGCCGGCCGACGAGCGCGACGATATCGGCGCGTTTCTCGACCGTTACGGGATCGCCTTCAAGGGCTCGCTGCAAAAGATCGTCAACGCCGGCCAGCAGCTCCGCTATTCGACCAGCGAGCGGCAAATACGCTCGATCCCGTTTTTCAGCTTTTCCGGCAAATCGGACTATTGGAACCCGAAGATTCAGGAAGACATATATATAAAGTCGCAAATCGGCCGCTACCGCATCCGCGGCTACGGCGGCGCCCGTCCGCTGCCGCACGTCTCGGACCTCGCCTTTCGCAAGGACCTCGCCGGCGCCGGCGCCGATCCGGACGTCGTCTCCAAGGTCGAAATGCACACCCTGATCGGCGGCTTGAACGGGGCCAAGCCGCTCGACCTCTCGATGCCGGTGCTGATAGCACCGATGAGCTACGGCGCCCTCAGCCGCTCGACCAAGCAAGCCGTCGGCATGGCCTCGACGCTGGCCGGCATCGCCGAGAACACCGGCGAGGGCGGCATGTCCGAGGCCCAGCGCGGCGCCGCCGAACAGCTCATCTTCCAATGTTTGGGTGGGCGGTTGGGCTGGAACATCCACGACATGAAGCGCGCCGACGGGCTCGAGATATACATTTCGCAGGGCGCCAAGCCCGGACTCGGCGGCCAGCTCATGGCCAAGAAGGTGACCAGGGAGCTGGCCGAGATCCGCGGCATCCCGCACGGCATCGATTTGCGTTCTCCCTCGCGCCACCCGGACATCCTGGGAGCCGACGACCTGGTCATCAAGGTCGAGGAATTCCGCGAGGCCACGAGCTACCGGATCCCGGTCAGCGTCAAGCTGGGCGCCGGGCGGGTTCGCGACGACATCAAGATCGCGGTCAAGGACGGCTTCGATTTCATCGAGCTCGACGGCATGCAGGGCTCGACCGGCGCGGGCAGCGCCGAAGTGCTGGAATATGTCGGCATACCGTTGCTCGCCGCGATCATGGAGTGCCTCGCCGCCCTCGACGAGATCGACGCCCGCGAGCGCATCCAGATCGTGCTCATGGGCGGGCTGCGCGACGGAATCGACGCCGCCAAGGCGCTGGCGCTGGGCGCCGACGCGGTAGCCTTCGGCACCTCGGTGCTGATCGCCGGCGGCTGCATCGCCTGCATGCAATGCCATGTCGGCCAGTGCGTGACCGGCATCGCCACCCAGGACCCGGAGCACGAGGCGCGCTACAAGCCCGAGATCGAGGCGCACAACATCCACCGTTTCCTCGAGGGCGTGCGCTGGCAGATCGCGGCGATCACCCACGGGCTCGGCCACGCCGACGTGCGCCGGCTTTGCCGTGACGATCTGGTGGCGCTGACGCCCGAGGCGGCGGCGATCACCGGCCTGCCGTACGAGCCCAGCCGCGCCGACGCCGACGCCGATCTAGCGCGCGAGGCCGGCTGAGATGAATGTCTACGATATCGACCGCATCGCCGTCCCGGACGCGCCGCCGGATTACGAGGACGACACGCGCGACCACCACTACGTCCCGGCGCCGTGCCAAGTCGCCTGTCCGGTAGGCACCGACGCGCCCTCCTATATCGGCTACATCTGGGAGGAGAAGTGGGCGGAGGCGTTCGAGGCCATCACCGCCACCAACCCGTTCAGCTCGATCTGCGGGCGCGTTTGCGACGCGCCGTGCGAACCCGCCTGCCGCCGCGCCGCCGCCGACGGCGCCATCGCCATCCGCAATCTAAAGCGTACGGTCATGGACCGGCTGGGGCGCGATCATCACCTGCCGCCGGTCGAGGTGAGCCGGGGCGAGACCATCGGCATCGTCGGCGCCGGGCCGGCCGGGCTTACCGCCGCGCACGATCTTGCCGTGGCCGGCTATGCGGTTCACGTCTACGAGATGTCGGACCGTCTGGGCGGCATGATGGTATGGGGCATTCCGGCTTTTCGCCTGCCGCCGGGTATCATCGAAGAAGACCTCGAACGCCTGTTCGCGCGCTGCCCCGGCATCGAGACGCATCTCGATTGCGCGCTGGGCCGCGACGTGAGCCTCGACCAGCTCAAGTCGCGCCACGACGCGGTGCTGCTCACCATCGGCGCCTGGTGGGGCAAGCCCATGGGCATCCCCGGCGAGGATGATGAGCGCGTCGTGGATGGCGTCTCGTTCCTGCGCCGGGTCAATGGCGGCGAGCGGCCGGAGTTGCCCGAGACGGTGGTCGTCGTCGGCGGCGGCGACGTCGCCATGGACGCCTGCCGGGTGGCCAAGCGCTTGCCCGGCTGCAAGCAGGTGAAGGTCGTGTACCGCCGCGGCCCGGACGAAATTCCGGCCCGGCGCGACGAGCTCGAGGGCGCCATCAAGGAAGAGATCGAGTTCATCTACAATACCCAGCAGACCGCGATCGCCGCGGCCGGCAATGGCGTCGTGCTAAAGTGCCTGCGCACCGAGCCGGGCGAACCCGACCCCGAGGACGGCCGCCGCCGGCCGGTCCCGGTCCCCGGCAGCGAGCACGATATCGAGTGCGGCATGGTCATCGCCGCGGTCGGCCAGACCGCCGCCAACGAGGAGCTCGAAGGGCTCGGCATGATGGCGCGTGACCGGGTCGGCGCGGAGTTCGCCACCATGGGCACGGCCGATGCCAAGGTCTTCGCCGCCGGCGACGGCGCCTTCGGCGGCTCGACCATCGTCATGGCCATGAACCACGGCCAGCGGGCGGCCTACTACATCAAGGCTTTCCTCGAGGGAAACGCCGATCCGATACCCTACCGCACGCCGTACCGCACGCGGCGCGTGCCGGTGGCGCAGGATTTGATGTGGGAGAAATTTCCGCGCCAGGAACAGGATTTCCACGGGCTGGGGGACAACCCCGCCGCGTTCCCCGAGATCGAATCGGCGTACCACCCGGAAGCGGCCAAGGCGGAGGCCGCGCGCTGCTATCGCTGCGACGCCGAGACCGGCTCGACCGATTATTCGGTGCAACATCGGGAGGACATTTTCTCGATGGCGCATACCAACCCCCTCGACCACGCCAAGCAGCGGGCGATGCTGGCCAAGCGCTTGCGGACACGCGAGAACCCGTTTCCCGAAGGCCGGCCCGCGAGCCTCGACGATTTGGTATTCCTGCCGGCCAACCTGTCGCGACTGGTCATCGACCCTTATCGCGAGGCTTGCGAGATCGGCATCCGCCTCGCCGGCAAGCTGGATCTGTCGCAGCCCTTCCTGGTCACCGGCTTCGACGACGCGCCGGCGGAAGTGCGCGCTTGCGTGGCGGCGGGGCTGGCCGAAAGCGGCTGCGTTTATCTCGGGCGCGGGCCGGTCGGCGGCGCCGTGCCGTGGTTGCAGCTCGTGGCGCCGGAAGGTGCGGCGCCGAGCGCGGAGGCCGCCGCCCATATCCATGTCCTCGGCCATGCCTTCCGGCCGGTCGCGGCATCGTGCGTTGGCGACGATCAGCTTATGGGTGTCGCGGTATCGTCGCCCGCCATCCTCGAACAGGCCATCCCGCACGCGCTCGATGCGGGCTTCGACGTCATGCTGCTGGACGGCAGCGGCAATCTGGGCGCGGCCTGGCCCGAACTCGCCGGCGCCCCGGACCTGACCATCGTGCGCGACGCGATCAGGATCCTGCGGCGCCTCGACCGCGAGGAGGAAATCGATCTGATATATTTCGGCGGCGCTCGCTCGGGCACCGACGCCGCCAAGATCATAGCACTTGGCTGCGTCGCCGTGGCCTACGGCGTGCCCGTGGGCCTGGCCGCCGGCGGCGAGATCGGCGGCAATCAAGGGCTGCGCTTCTCGGCTGGCTACACCGACGGCGACCGCGGCGGCGCCGTGGTCAACATTCTCAAGGCGTGCGCCGGCGAGGGCTCGATGATGGCGCGCTGCACGGGCAAGACCAACATCCACAATCTGGAGCCCGAGGATTTGCGCGCG
>CBDVDY010000232.1:0-4970 GCA_965372875.1 uncultured Alphaproteobacteria bacterium
GGCATTTCCCGGGCTTCCGCGAGAAGGAGACGCGCCTCTACCGGCTGGAAGAGATGGAGGGATGGATTGGCGAGACCGGCCGGCTGAAGATCATCGCCGCCAAGACGTTCCGCTTTGCCAGGACCTCCAGTCTGGAACGCCTGCTCGAACAGGCCCGCAGCCGGCACTACTCGACCTTCTCCCTCTATGCGGAAGCGGAGTTCGAGAAAGCCTGCCAAACCTTCGAGGACGCCGTCCGTCGCCACTACGATGATCCTCGACGGATCGACTGGGTGGACCGCAACCTCATGCTTCAGGTCGGTTTCCGAGGCGATCATACAGGATGAGTGGAGACGTCGAAGGCGCCGTCACTTACTTTGAACGGGCCCCGGCGCTGTTTCGCGACGCCCTTCACCGCTTGCGCCGCGCCGCTATTCCCCGGCGATGGCGCGGCTGATGATCAGCTTCTGCACGTCGGACGTGCCCTCGTAGATCTGGCAGACGCGCACGTCGCGGTAGATGCGTTCGACCGGGAAGTCGTTCAGATAGCCGTAGCCGCCGAAGGTCTGGATGGCGTCGGAGCAGACCCGCTCGGCCATCTCAGAGGCGAACAGCTTGGCCATCGAGGCTTCCTTGAGGCAGGCCCGCCCGGCATCCTTGAGCCCGGCGGTATGCAGCACCATCTGGCGCGCGACCTCGATCCGGGTCGCCATCTCGGCCAGGCGGAAGCCCACCGCCTGGTGCTCGATGATGGGCTTGCCGAAGCTCTCGCGCTCCTTGGCGTAGGCCAGCGCCGCCTCGTACGCGGCCTGGGCCAGCCCCACGGCCTGAGCGGCGATGCCGATGCGCCCGGTCTCGAGGTTGGCCAGGGCGATGCGGTAGCCCTCGCCTTCCTCGCCGAGCAGCAGATCGGGCGTCACCTCGACGTCCTCGAAGACGATCTGGCAGGTGTCCGAGCTGCGCTGGCCGAGCTTCTTCTCGATGCCGGCGACGATGTAGCCCGCGCTGTCGGTGGGCACCAGGAAGGCGCTGATGCCCTTCTTGCCGGCATCCGCATCGGTCACCGCGAAGACCAGGTTGATGGCGGCCGTTTTGCCCGAGGTGACGAACTGCTTGGTGCCCGAGAGCACATAGCGGTTGCCCTCCCGGCGCGCCCGGGTCCTCAGGTTCGAGGCGTCCGAGCCCGCCTGCGGCTCGCTCAGCGAGAAGGCGGACATGATCTCGCCGCGCGCCAGGGGCTTGAGGAAGCGCTCCTTCTGCTGGTTCGTGCCGAACCGGTCGAGCGCCGCGCCGACCGGCGAGTTGTTGACGCTCATGATGGTCGACACACCGCCGTCGCCGCCGGCGATCTCGGCCAGCGCCAGCACGTAGGAGACGTAGTCCGCGCCGGCGCCGCCCCATTCCTCGGCCACCACCATGCCCATCAGGCCGAGCGCGCCCATCTCCGCCAGCGCCTCGATCGGCACGGTGGCGGTGCGGTCCCATTCGGCCGCGTTGGGCGCCAGCCGCTCGCGCGCGAACTGGCGCGCCGTGTCGCGGATCATTGTCTGCTCGTCGCTCAGGATCATGGCCCGCGTCCGCTACCAGGGAATTTCGCCGCCATCATAGCCGAAAAAGCCGCCGCTGTCGGCGGGGCCGAGCCCGGCGATGATCCCGCGCATGGCGGCCACGCTCGCTTGCGCGCTCGTCGGCGCGCCGGCCCCGCCCATGTCGGTCGCCACCCAGCCCGGGTGGAGCACGGCGACGACGATGGAGCGGCCGCGCAGATCGCCGGCCAGGGTCTTCATGGCCGCGTTCAGCGCCGCCTTGGAGGTGCCGTAGATCAGCGAGCCGCCGCCCATCTCTTTGATGCTGCCCAGGCGGCTCGATATGGCGACCACGCGTTTGCCGCCGCCGCGCTCGAGGTGGGGTGCGAACGCCTCGGTCACCCGCGCCGGCGCCAGGGCGTTCACACGCATGGTGTCCTCCCAGAGGCCGAAATCGATGCGCCCGAAGGCCGAGCCGCCGCTCCCGGACACGCCGGCGTTGTTGATCAGCAGGTCGATCGCCTCGCCGGCCAATTCTTCCGCCAGCGCCGCGATCCGGCCCGCGTCGGTAACGTCGAGCCGGTGCAGAGAGATGTCGCCCGCTATTGCTTTTAGATCGCCGGCCGCGTCCGGGTCGCGGCAGGTGGCCAGGACGCGCCAGCCGTCCGCCGCGTACTGGCGGGCGAATTCCAGCCCGATGCCGCGGTTGGCGCCGGTGATAAGCACGGTTGGCATGGCTCAAATCGAATCCCGGCGCGCTTGCTGGATCATCGGACGATTATACATGCCGCCGCCGATCAGATAACCACAGAGGCACAGAGACACAGAGAGATCGGAGCGCTCGAACAAAGAGGATTTCACCCGATCGCCGGGCCGGAAAGATCAATTTCGATTTCTCTGTGTCTCTGTGTCTCTGTGGTTCAAATACGACGCAAGTTCTATTTAGTTCGCCCGCTCCACCGCGATCGCGGTGGCCTCGCCGCCGCCGATGCAGAGCGCGGCAATGCCGCGCTTGAGGTCGTACTTTTCCAGCGCGCCCAGGAGCGTGACGATGATGCGCGCGCCCGAGGCGCCGACCGGATGGCCGAGGGCGCAGGCGCCGCCGTGCACGTTGACCTTGTCGTGCGGGATGTCGTGCTCGCGCATCGCCGCCATGGTGACCACGGCGAAGGCCTCGTTGATTTCATAGAGGTCGACGTCGCCCGCCCGCCAGCCGAGCCGGTCGAGCAGCTTGGAGATGGCGGCCACCGGCGCCGTGGTGAACCAGGCCGGCTCCTGCGCGTGGGTGGCGTGGCCGAGGATCACCGCCCGCGGCTCGAGCCCGCGCTTCTCCGCCTCCGAGCGTTTCATCAGCACCAGCGCCGCGCCGCCGTCGGAGATCGAGCTGGAATTGGCCGCCGTCACCGTGCCGCCCTCGCGAAAGGCGGGCCTGAGCTTCGGAATCTTCTCGATGTTCGCCTTGAAGGGCTGCTCGTCGCGCTCGATGGTGGCCTCGCCCTTGCGCGTCTTGACCGTGACCGGGACGATCTCGCCGTCGAAGCTGCCGTCCTCGTTGGCTTTCTTGGCGCGGGCCAGCGAGGTGATGGCGAATTCGTCCTGCGCCTCGCGGGTGAACTGGAAGTGCTGCGCCGTGTCCTCGGCGTAGGTGCCCATCAGCCGGCCGGGCTCGTAGGCGTCCTCGAGCCCGTCGAGGAACATGTGGTCGTAGATCTTGTCGTGCCCCATGCGCAGGCCGCCGCGCGCCTTGAGCATCAGATAGGGCGCGTTGGTCATGCTCTCGAGCCCGCCGGCCACCATCACCTCGCCCGAGCCGGCGGAAATCAGATCGTTGGCCAGCATCGTCGCCTTCATGCCCGAGCCGCACATCTTGTTCACCGTCGTGCAGCCGGCGTCCCAGGGGATGCCGGCGCCGTGCGCCGCCTGGCGCGCCGGGGCCTGGCCCTGCCCGGCCGGCAGCACGCAGCCCATGATCACCTCGTCCACGTCCTCGGGGCTTACCCCGGCCTTGGCCAAGGCACCCGCGATGGCGGCCGCACCCAGCTCGGGCGCCGTGGCCGGCGCCAGATCGCCCTGGAATCCGCCCATCGGCGTGCGCGCGCCGCCCACAATCACAACAGGATCGATGACGATGGGGTCCTTGGGGGGATCGGCTGAATTGTCGGAAGCGGTCATGGCGGTTCTCCTTGTCTCTCGGACCAAGAGGCCGGCGGACGCGCGGGCGCGTAACCCGAATTCGGCCGTACCTTACCGGCAATCCATGTTGCACTGCAACATATTAATCCGCATGGCCGGGTTGCGGACAGCGCCGTCACTCGCGGATCAGGTGGATTTCGATATCTAAGTTCAGGTCCGCCCACACCCGATCGGCGGTCAGCGCCGGCAGATTCAGGCGCCGGGCCAGCACCAGGCACGCCCGGTCGCCCAGCGATAGCCCCTGCTCTCGGGTGGCCTCCCGCTCGAAGGCCACCCCCGCCGCGTCGCGTGGCTCGAACGCGTGGACCGTGAGCGGCATGTCGTCGATGGTCTGGGATACCTGCGCTGGGCTGAATCCGCGATCGATAAGCTTGGTCGCGACCTCGCCCAAATTGACCGCCGAGATGACGCCCGAAACGAGTTCACCCGCAACAATATCGGCGCCGGGTTCCTCGAAAAGATAGGCAAGCAACGCCGAGGAGTCGAGCACGGAGGCCACTGTCTAGTACTTTTCGGCCCATCGGCGGCGTTCTTCGATCAATTCGTCGACGGCGCTTTTGCCCGTCTTTCGAGCGTGCTTGGCGACCCGTGTCTGGGCGCGGCGGAATAATTGTTCACGCGTAAACAACTTGAGCTCGCCGTCCTCGAGCCGCATCAGCAACTCGTCGCCGGGACCGACCCCCAGCGCCTTACGGCAGGCGGCGGGAATGACGATTCTGCCATTCGGTCCTATTTTTGCCTTATAGTCTCCCATATGGCAAATATAGGAGAAATTGACATTATTGTCAAGTATGTCAATAAATTCCGAATTGACACTGTCTGCCGCCCCCGGATTCGGGTACGGCCCATCGCTTCAATAGGGCGTGCCGTCCTTGTGCACGAAGCGGGGCTGGCCGTCGACGATGCGCCGGGCCAGATCGATGTCGGGGTAAGCCACCTCGTCGCCCTGGCTGCGGTCGCCCACCTCGAGAAAGATGGCGTCCGCCTCCGAGCGGTTGACCAGATGGTGCCCGTCGCCGGCGCCCGCCGGGAACCCCGCCGCCATGCCGGGGCCCAATATCTGCTCGCCCTCATCGGTGACCAGCGCCAGTTCGCCTTCGAGCACCAGCACGAACTCGTCCTGATGCGTATGGTGGTGGCGCTGGGCGGAGGCCGCACCCGGGGTCAGCCGCACCAAATTGACGCCGAAATTCCCGAGCCCGAGCGCGTCGCCCAGGGCCCGTCGTTCGCGGCCCGCGACCGCCGCGCGGAACCGCTCGGGATAGCCGCGCG
>CBDVDY010000233.1:0-4949 GCA_965372875.1 uncultured Alphaproteobacteria bacterium
ATGCGAGACGTTCAATGGTATCTCGATAATGCCAGGCGGACCCAGGAGCTTCCGAGCGACCGCCAGCTATCCATGTTCATAAAATCGACCCCGAACGCCGTTTGCAACTGGCGGCGCGGGCGGGACTTCCCTTCGGATGGCGCAATGGTGCGCCTGGCCGACGCCGGCGGCGTTGACCCCGCCCAAGCTCTACTTGACCTCAATCAATGGCGTGCAAAGAACGAGCCCGTCCGGCAAATATATGCCGAAGTATCGGACAAGTTGATGCAGCTCGCCAGGCGCACCGCTTCGACTTTGCTAGTCTTGGCGTTTGTCTTTGGGGGCTCCGGCCAGGCCAAGGCGAACGAGGGCGGAACAGGGTGCGGTGGGCATTGCGCAGATTATATATTATGCGTTTTTCACAGGCTTGGCCGATGTTTGAACAAGCGCCCCGGAATCCTCTTGACGGCCAGATTCAGCAGCGCCTACCTCGTCGACGCCGCGCGAATTTTCCGGATATGACGCGCGGCGCCCGCACGGTTCGCTATTGATACAGATCCCGGTCGCGGTGGAAAGCGTCGGCGAACAATTCCAGGAGCCGTTTGGCCTCCGCATTGTGGCTGCCGTACTGGATCAGGCCCTTGGCGAGAAAGGTCGCGAATCCCACCGCCTCGGCCTTGCCGCGCAAATTGTACTCAGCGGCGATCTCCGCCAGGTCGTCATGCACCAGCCGGCGCGCCATCACGTTGAGCTGCGTCTTGATCAGCCGGTTCTTGTCGCGCCATTTGCGTTGGGCAACGGTCGTTGCCATGTCCTTCGTCTCCCATGCCCCGGCGGGGTATTCACGGTTTTCCGCAACTCTACTAGTAGAGAGACTGCCCGACGATCGTATACGGCTGCCCGCGCCCGGTGTCAAGCCAGGCCGTTTGGTCCGCCGCCGACCCGTCCGCAGCCACATCGCAAACTCGAAGGCAGTCAGTGAATATGCGACGCCGCGCTGGCCGCGGCCCCTCAACCCTTGCGCTCGCCGGTTGGGTTGCTAAGGTGCGCGGCGGGGCCGCGGGCTCGTGCTTCGCGCCGCCCCTCTCCATCCCGCGCGTTTTCAAACTCGCGCAATGGAACCCCGAAGGACCACGCCGATGACGGCCGCCATCACCCGTCTCCTCGACATCATGACGCGCTTGCGCGATCCGGAATCCGGCTGCCCCTGGGATGTCGAGCAGACATTTGCGACCATCGCGCCCTACACGATCGAGGAAGCCTACGAGGTTGCCGAGGCGATCGCCGAGGACGATATGGAGGCGCTTCGCGGCGAGCTTGGCGACCTGCTGCTGCAGGTGGTCTTCCATTCGCAAATGGCGCGCGAGGCCGGCCATTTCGATTTCGACGCGGTCGCCGACGCGGTAAGCGACAAAATGGTGCGCCGTCACCCGCACGTCTTCGCCGACGCCAGGGTCGCGTCCGTCGCGGCGCAGACCCGCGCTTGGGAGGACCACAAGGAACAGGAGCGCCGCACGGCGACCGGCGAAAGAAGCGGCGGGTCCGTGGGGTCGTCCCTGGGCGCCCTCGAGGGAGTGCCGGCCGCCCTTCCCGCTCTTCTGCGCGCGGAAAAGCTCGGCAAGCGCGCCGCGCGCGTCGGCTTCGACTGGCCCGATTCGCCGCCCGTCCTGGCCAAGGTCCGCGAGGAGATCGAGGAGTTGGAGGCGGAAATAGCTGTCGGTGGCGCCGCCGCGCGGCTCGAACACGAAATCGGCGATCTGCTGTTCGCCTGCACAAATTTGGCCCGGCACTTGAAAATCAGTCCCGAAACCGCGCTGCGCCAAGCCAACCGCCGGTTCGAACGCCGGTTCGGCCGGGTCGAGGCGCTGGCCGCCGAGAGCGGGAATGCGGTCGCCGACACGCCGCTCGACGTGCTTGAAGCGTTTTGGGAGCAGGCGAAGCGGGAGGAAAACGACTGATCATCCGATCGAGCCTGACGAACGTTGTGCCAGAACGTTGGGTATTTCATTTATCGATATGGTTTTAAAGCGAAAACAAATATTGGATGGAGGAGCGAAATGAGCGATTCTAATGCCATGACGGTTTTCATCACCGGCGCCACGGCGGGGTTTGGCGAGGCCACCACGCGGCGCTTTGTGCGGGAAGGGCACAGAGTGATCGGTACCGGCCGCCGGCAGGAGCGGCTCGAAATCCTGGGCAGGGAGTTGGGTGAAAGGTTTCACGGGGTCCGCCTCGACGTGCGCGACAACGACGCGATCAAGGCGGCGGTCGCCGGCCTGCCGGGCGATTTCGCCTCGGTCGACGTGCTGGTCAACAATGCCGGGCTCGCCCTCGGCCTGGAACCGGCGCAGGAAGCCCACATGGACGACTGGGAAACCATGGTCGATACCAATATCAAGGGCATGATCTACTGCACGCGCGCGCTGCTCCCGGGCATGGTCGAACGCGACCGCGGGCATGTGATCAATCTCGGATCGGTGGCCGGCACCTATCCCTATCCTGGCGGCAACGTCTATGGCGCCACCAAGGCATTCGTGCACCAGTTTTCATTGGCGATCCGCGCCGATCTGCTCGGCTGTAACGTCCGCGTGACCAGCGTCGAGCCGGGGCTGGCCGAGACCGAGTTTGCGTTGGTCCGCTTCAAGGGCGACTCGGACAAGGCCAAGACGCCCTATACCGGCCTGCAGCCGCTTACCGGCGACGACATCGCCGATATCATCCACTATGTGGCCACCGTGCCGGCCCATGTGAACGTCAACGTGATCGAAATCATGGCGACGATGCAGGCGTTCTCGCCCTTCGCTTTCAGCCGGGAGGGTTAGCCTCCGGTGAACAGTGCGTGCAACTCTTGCCAGGTCTGTTTATCAGGAGCCAGAAGGTGCGGCCCCTTCCCTGTCGCGGGCCGGTAAGGCTCGCCCTGGAAATTGGCGCTGTAGCCGCCCGCCTCCTGATGGATCAGGCAGCCGGCCGCGTGGTCCCAGGGCAAGAGCCGCGTGAATATCGCGTAGTGGCTGGTGCCGCGGACGAGTCCAAGATATTCCGCGCCGGCACAACTGGTGAATGATTTCGGGCCGAGTCGGCCGCCGATCTCCTGGAGCCGCGCATACAGCGCCGGCGCGCGCTTCGGGCCGATATAAAGCGCGCCGGTCATTTCGCCGACCGGCGCCGGCCGCGCCACGTGCATACGCGTCGTGCCCTGCCAGGCGCCCTCGCCTCGCCGCGCGGCGATGGTCTTGCCGCTCAGCGGTTCGTGGATCCAACCGGCGACCGTCTCGGCACCGAGAACAAGTGCCACGATCACGGCGAACGCGTCCCTGCCGTTCGCGAAATTGAGCGTGCCGTCGACGGGATCGATGACCCACACAGGCAGGTCGTCCGAGAGATAGGACAAAATTTCGGGATTTTCGGCGGCGGCTTCCTCGCCGACCACGCGCGAGCCCGGGAGCAGATCGACCAATCGGCGCGTGAGCTGTTTTTCGGCCTCCAGATCCGCGACGGTCACGAGATCACGCGGCCCCGACTTCTGCCTGATATCCTGATCTTTCAACCGCCGAAAACGGGGCAGGATTTCCGCTTCCGCGGTTTCGCGAATGACACGAGTGACGGCATCTATATCGGGAATCGCTGATCTCATCCGCGCCGGTCTCGTTAAATCGTTATTCGTTGGCCGTGCCTGTCGCCGTCAGTCGTCGGCCGAGACCGCCTCGCCGCCAATATCAATGGTCGTGAACGCCTCGTTCAGAATTTCTTGCGCCCTTTGCTTGATTTCGGCGCGATCCCGCTTCGACAGGCTTTCGTTTTCGAACTGGTCGAGTTCCTCGAGCACGACGAATAACTCATCCCTGAGAAACGCCACTTCGCCGCCATCCAGCACCGCGACATGGGCGAGCAGGCGCCGGACCACCGCGCGCAGCGCCAGTATCTCGCCGGCCAAGCGAGCGATATGCTTGCGGGTGTCGAGAGCTGTGGGCATGGCATCCTATCCTGAAAGAGCACGGCCGACAGATTAAAGGCCGCTGGCGCCGGGGGACAGCAAAAGATGAAGTATCACGCCGAATGCGCTTTGGCCCGGCGTCCAAAGCGGGCAATGTCGGCTTCGTCCAGGCTGACTCGCATATGCGCCTTCCGTTCGCCATCGCGGCGAGTCAACACCTCTCCATTTTGGTAGAGCCAGGCGATGGCGGCGCCGTCTTCGAGAGGAATATGGTACTCAACGACGCGGCGCACCTCGTCGAGATGCCCTTCAAGCAACGAAAGAAGTTTCTCGCACCCCTCGCCTGTCTTCGCCGAGACCGGCACTAGCATCGTGTTGGCGCGCTCGGCTCTGGTGAAGAGCGCGTGCCGCGTTCCCTCGTCGAGTTTGTCGATCTTGTTGAGCGCTTCGATCAAGCCCTTATCCACGGAACTATCGAGGCCGAGGTCGTTGAGCACTCTATGGACATCCTGCTTCTGGGCCTCGGAGTCGGGGTGGGCGATATCGCGGACGTGGACGATCGTATCCGCCCCGGTGACCTCCTCGAGCGTGGCCCGGAACGCCGCGATCAGGTCCGTCGGCAGGTCGGAGATGAACCCCACCGTATCCGACAGGATCACCTTGCGCCCGGATTTCAGGCGCAGGGCCCGCATGGTCGGATCCAGGGTCGCGAACAATTGGTCCTCGGCGGCGACGCCGGCGCCGGTCAGGCGGTTGAATAGGGTCGATTTACCGGCGTTGGTGTAGCCGACAAGGGCCACCACCGGGAACGGTACCCTGCGCCTGGCCCGGCGGTGCAGCGCCCGCCGCCGCTTGACCGTATCGAGGTCGCGCTTCAGCCGGGTAATGCGCTGGCCAATCAGCCGCCGGTCGATTTCGAGTTGCGTTTCACCGGGACCGCCGACAAAGGACAGCCCGCCTCGCTGACGCTCGAGATGTGTCCAGGTACGCACCAGCCGCGACCGCTGATAGGTCAGATGCGCGAGTTCCACCTGCA
>CBDVDY010000234.1:0-4942 GCA_965372875.1 uncultured Alphaproteobacteria bacterium
CCTGAAATCCTTGAGCCTGAAATAACCGAGCCCAAAACAACGGAGCCCGAAATCCCGGAACCCGAAATTACCGAGCCCGAGATTATCGATCCACCCCCACCCCATCCCTCCTCCCTCGAGGGGGAGGGGGCGACGTCCAAGGAAAATTATTGGATCAAGGCGGCCGACGAAATTCCGGAGGCGCGGCGCGAGGGCAGGATACCGGCCACGGAATCGAAAACCGTGCTGATCGTCGAGGACGATCCTCAGAACATGAATCTCTTCGACGAGTTGCTCCAGATCCACGGCTGCGAGACGGTACAGGCGACGAGCGGCTGGGAAGCCCTGGACCTCGCCCGGACCTGCCGCCCCGATCTCATTCTCCTGGACATCCAATTGCCGGATATTCCCGGTACCGCGGTCGCCGAGTTGATCAAGGGCGACGCCGACCTTTCGCATATCCCGGTGATCGCGGTCTCCGCCTTCGTGGCCGACGGGCTGGAAGAGGAAATTTTCGAAGCCGGCTGCGAGGCGTTCGTCACCAAGCCGATCACGATGGCCGGATTTATCGAAACAGTCGAGGAATTTCTGGGCTGACGGCAGCCAGACGCCGCAGCCGGATGCCAGTGTCCTCCGGGGACGCGGCAAGACCGAATTTCGCGCCCCGATCGGGCGAGGCGTTGCGGCCGCGAATAACCCCTCCGAGCGGCTTGTCTCGGCCACGCGGCTACCTTATCTATTAACCCGCCACACCTCGCGGCGGGCGTCCTGGGCCCGCGCGGCGATTCAATACCGAAAGGAACATACGCGCATGACACGACAACGATTCCTGCCCCTCATCCTCGGTCTCGCCTTGGCGGTGTCCGCGGGCCAGGCGCTCGCCTCGGGCGACGCCGGCAAGGGCGAGAAGGTCTTCAAGAAATGCAAGGCCTGCCATTCCCTGAAGGCGGGGAAGAACAAGGTCGGGCCGTCATTGGCCGGAATCGTCGGCCGCAAAGCCGGCAGCGCTTCGAAATACAAGTATTCGAAGGGCATGAAAGCCGCCGCGGCCAAGGGCCTCACCTGGGACGAGGAGAGCCTCGAAAAGTACATTGCCAATCCAACCAATTACCTGCGCGATTATCTTGGCGACAAGAAGGCCAAGGGGAAAATGTCCTTCAAGCTGAAGAAGGACGGCGACCGCGACAACGTGGTCGCGTTCCTAAAGGGCAAGTAATCCCCGGATCGTCGGTGTAGCCGGCGAGGGCGGCGCGGTTGCGCCGCCCGCCGGACCGCGGCAGACCCATCAATACGGCAAATTCGGCCGCCTAGAGCAGACCCGGGTCGACGGGACACTAACCTGTTGAGTCGGTGGCCTGCTTATCCCGGAAATTCGCCCGACGAATTTCCGGGGCAGGACACTTGGCAATTCATCGACCCGGTGAATCCGCTCTATCGGCGATATCGCTCGCCGCAGATTTTGCTTGCCATTGGAGCCTGAAGCCGAACATCATACCGTCCGGGCGCACATCGCATCGGCGTACCTTGCTTGGCTGCTACCGCTTCTGACGTGAGTTACTTCCCGACATTGTGGTGCCTAAACGATGATTCGCCGAGTCCCATGGCCTGGCGGACGATTGCAAGACTCGAAAGGACCGATCATGGCGACAGGCACTGTCAAATGGTTTAACCCGACCAAGGGGTTCGGCTTCATCACGCCCGAGGACGGCGGCAAGGATGCATTCCTGCATATCTCCGAGGTGCAGAAAGCCGGTATCGCCCACCTCTCCGAAGGGCAAAAGGTCAACTACGACGTTCTGGACGACGCCCGCGGCCCGAAGGCGGTCGACATCTCGCTGGCGGAATAGCACCCTCCGGCCCCCGTCATTTCCAATATCCGGCCGCCCCGGCCGCGTCATGGCGGCGTGGGCGATGCGGCTTGACAGCCGCGCTAGCGTCATAAATGCTCGTTTGTGCCGATGGGAACCCGTGCGCGGTTCGGCCCGCCGGGCTGCCTTGGCGCGACGCGAACCGCGGCCGCCGGGATCGGATGGCGGCTAAAAAAAACCGGCACGGCCGGAATAATCAGGGAGGAGCAAATGACGCCGAAAAAATTGCACTTGTTGGGCGCGGCCCTTGTGGCGACGACCGCCTTGGCAATGTTGCCGGCGAGCGCGGCCGAGGTCACGCTGAGCGCCGTCAATTTCGTACCCAACCATACCTCGTTCGGTAAACCTTTCGCCGATTGGGTGAAGGTCATTAACCAGAAGGGCAAGGGGCTCATCCAGATCAAGATCAAGGCATCGGGCTCGATGTCGCCCTTCACCATGGGCAACGCCGTGAAAACCGGCGTGGTCGACATGGCCAACCTGCCGGCGACCTTTTATCAGAACCTGCTGCCGGTGGGCGACGCATTGAAGCTGACCACCAAACGGCCCGAGGAACTTCGCAAGAACGGCGCTTACGAGTTTCTCAACAAGCTGCACGAAGAGAAGGTCAATGCCCGGATTCTGACGCTTTGGGGCTGGGACGTGCCGTTTCACCTGTTTCTCCGCGACAAGAAGATCGACAAGCCCGATCTGACCGGCCTGAAGATCCGCATCACGCCTATCTACAGAGCCTTCTTCAAGGCGCTCGGCGCGGACGTCATACAGGCGAAGCCGTCCGACGTTTATACCGCCCTCGAACGCGGCTCGATCGATGGATTCGGCTGGCCGATCACCGACATCAAAAGCTTCGGCTGGGACAAGGTGACGAAGTACAGGGTCGAACCCGGCTTCTACCAGACCACCAGCGGGGTCATCATCAATCTCGACAAATGGCGGTCGTTGAACCAGGCGCAGCGGGATTTCCTGGACAGCGAGGCCAAGGCGTTCGAGATCGCCGAGACCCGCGCCGCCAAGGCCAAGAACGCGCGCTACCGGAAAGAGCACGCCGACGCCGGCATGAAGGTCATCCGGTTCACCGGCAAAACGGCCGAGGACTTCGTGAAATTGGCCTACGAGGCGGGCTGGGCCGAGCACATGAAGCTCGATCCGGTAAACGCGGCGAAGCTGCGTAAGCTGATCTCCGACTGAGCGGGGCCGGCCCCGGGGCGCGCCAGCCCCGGGGCGCCCGATCCCTTACCGCCGGCGCCGACCGATGAGCGCGATCGCGCGATATTACGGACATCTGCACCAATTGCTGGGCGCTTTGGCGGCGATCCTGTTCGCCTTCATGGCGGTCGGCATCACCGTCGACGTGGTGATGCGCAACGCCGGATTCGGGGTCATCGCCTGGATGCTCGAGGCGACGGAATACAGCCTGTTCGTGGCCACCTTCCTGGGCGCGCCATGGGTGCTGCGCAAGGGCGCCCACGTGCGCGTCGACGTCGTCGTCAATGTTTTGCCCCCCGGTTTGCGCCGCGCCGCCGAGATCTTCGCCAATCTCGTCGCCCTGGCCGTGGCGGGGGTGCTGTTCTATTACGCCCTCCGCGTGGGCGCCACGGCCCACGCCGAGGGCGCCCGCGCGATCAAGGAGTTTATTTTCCCCGAGTGGTGGATATTCGCGGTCGTCGTCGCCTCGGCGGCCCTGCTGATCGTCGAGATCGTCCTGCGCCTGGGGCGGGCATTACGGCCCACGGGCGCGGCGGGCGGCGGGCGCGCGCAAGACGGCGCGCTCTGAGCCATGGAATGGTACAGCGCCCTGATCCTGCTCCTGGGGTCGCTCGTCGTGTTGCTGATGCTGGGTCTGCCGGTGGTGTTCGCGTTCTTCGCGGTCAACGTGGTCGGCGCCGTGCTGTTTCTCGGTGGCGAGCCGGGATTGCAGCAGCTCGTGCGCAACGCGGTCGAATCGGTCACGCGGTTTTCCCTGGCCCCGATCCCGCTGTTCCTGTTGATGGGCGAGGTGATGTTTCACACCGGTCTGGCGCACCGCGCCATCGACGCGGTGGACAAGCTCATTGCCCGGGTTCCGGGCCGCCTGTCCCTGGTCGCGGTGGCCAGCGGCACGATCTTTTCGGCGCTCTCGGGATCGACCCTGGCGAACACGGCGATGCTCGGCAGCACGCTGATGCCCGAAATGCGCAAGCGCGGCTACGATCCGTTGATCGCCATGGGCCCGATCCTCGGCACCGGCGGCATAGCCATGCTGATCCCACCGTCCGCGCTGGCGGTGCTGCTCGCCAGCCTGGGCGAAATATCGGTGGCCGACCTGCTGATCGCCGGCATTCTGCCGGGGCTTTTGATGGCCAGCCTGTTCTTCGGCTACGTGATCGTTCGCTGCACCCTCAACCCGGGGCTGGCGCCACGTTACGAAAGCGGCGACCTGACGTGGCGCGAACGCCTCGTGCCGTTCCTGATATACGTGGTGCCGCTGCTCGGCATTTTCGTCGTGGTCGTCGGCAGTATCCTCGGCGGCATCGCGTCGCCTACGGAATCCGCGGCGCTCGGCAGCGTTGCCTCGGTCGTGGCGGCGGCGGCCTACCGGTCGTTGCGATGGCGCGACCTGGTCGTCGCACTTGCCGAAACCGCCAAGGTGTCGGTGATGATCCTGTTCATCATCTGCGCGTCGATCACGTTTTCGCAGATCCTGGCATTCTCCGGCGCCACCGATGGGCTCATGGAGCTGTTTATCGGGGCCGAGATCACGGCGTTGGCGACGGTCGCGATCATGCTGCTGATCCTGCTGTTTCTCGGCGCCTTCATGGACCAGCTCAGCATGATGCTGATCACGCTGCCCTTCTTCATGCCGATTGCCATGCACGCGGGAATCGACCTCGTCTGGTTCGGCGTTTTGATGCTGATCGTGCTCGAAATCGGATTCACGACGCCGCCCTTCGGGCTGCTGCTGTTCGTCATGAAGGGGGTAGCGCCGCCGGATACCACGATGCGGCAGATCTATTTGGCCGCCGCGCCATTCATTCTTTTGATGATGCTGACGGTCGCGCTGCTGTTCGTGTTGCCGGGGATCGCGACCTGGCTTCCCGGGCTTCTGGCACGCTAGA
>CBDVDY010000235.1:0-4883 GCA_965372875.1 uncultured Alphaproteobacteria bacterium
TCGGCGGGCGTCATCGACGCCATGCACACGCTGTTTTACAACACCAAGCGGATCAAGGCGGCGCCGACCGCCTGGGCCGATCTGTGGGATTCCAAGAACAAGGGGCTCATTGCGATTCCGCCGGTGACCTGGAACAACGGCGTGCGCATGGTCACCTCGGCCGCCCAGGTCGCGACCGGCAAGCCGCTCAAGGAGGCGCAGTACGAGTGGGAGGCCGGCATCGCGCAGCTCGCCAAGCTCAAGGAGAACGGCGTTGTCGTCTATACCGGCGCGCCGCAGGCGATCCAGATGCTGCAAAGCGGACAGGTTCCGATCGTCCCGTTCTATGGCCTGTTCATCAATCCGCTGATCGACAAGGGCGCGCCGATCGGCGTGGCCGGGCATCTCAAGGAAGGCAAGCACGGCGAGATCGTCGGCCTCAACATGCCGATCAACGCGCCCAACGTGGAGTTGGTCGAGCGCTACGTCGACATGAGCCTGTCGAAGGAGTTTCAGGAGAAGGTGGACAGCGTCCTGCACTCTCGCTCGGCGCATCGGGATGTCGACACGAGCCCGCGGACCAAGGAGCTTTTGGGCCCGGCCGACAACATTACCTACGCCGACTGGGATTTCCTGTCGGCCAACCGCGCCAAGATCACCGAGAAGTGGAACGAAGTGTTCGGCTAGTCCCACGGCGTGTCGCGGCGTAATTGAAAATGGCCACGGCGGGCGCGATTGCCGAGGCCAGGGTTTCCTTGCATCGACGGGGGCGGCGGTATCTTCCCGCCCTCGTCATGCTCGGGCCGCTGCTCGCCTTCATGCTGATCTTCTATGCCATCCCCTTCGGCAACATGGTGGGGGAAAGCTTCGAATATTGGTCGGGCGACGAGGTGGCGGAGACCGGCTTCACCACGCTGCAGTACGAAAAGACCATAGAGAAATCGCGCACCTATAGGTCGCTGTCGCGCACTTTCCGTATCTCGATCATCGCCACGGTGATCACCCTCCTGATATCCTACCCGGTTACGCTGTTGCTGCTGCGCGCGGGGGCGCGTCTCAGGACCGGGATATTGCTCGTCACCTTCATCTCGCTGGCATCGTCCCTGATCGTCCGAAACTACGGCTGGCTGGTCGTGCTCGCCGATGCCGGGCCGGTCAACAACATAATGATTTGGCTGGGATTCATCGAATTTCCCCTGCGCATGGCCTATAGCGAGGGGGCGACGACCGTCGCCCTGGTGCATTACTGCATGCCGTTCATGATCCTGCCGATCTACGGTTCGCTCCTGCGTATCCCCGACTCGTATTCCGAGGCCTCCCTGTCGCTCGGCGCCGGCGCCTGGGCGACGCTTCGGCGCATCGTCCTGCCGCTCTCGATGCCCGGAATCTTCGGCGGCACCATGCTGAGCTTCGCGATCTGCATGAGCGCCTATGTCACGCCCTTGATGCTGGGCTCGCCCTCGACCGCGATGATCTCCCAGGTGGCGGCGGAACAGATCGAGGTACAGCTCAACTTCCCCTGGGGCTCGGCCATCATCGTCACGTTGACCGCGGCGACGTTCCTGATCGTGCTGGTCTACGCCGCGCTGGTCGGAAGGGTGATGCGCGCCAATGTTTGAAGACAGAATTTTTCGCAACGCGGTTGGCGTGGCCGGCTGGGCGGCGATGATTTTCCTGGTCTTCCCGGTGATACTCACCGTCGTGGTGTCGTTCAACGGTTCGTTCTTTATCGAATTCCCGCCGAAGTCGCTGTCGCTCGATTGGTACGCCAACATCACCGCGATCCACCGCATCGGTCAGGCGACGCTGATCAGCTTCGGCGTCGCGCTGCTGTCGGCGGCGCTGGCGACCGCTTTGGCGATCGGTGCGACGTTGGTTCTGGTGCGCTTTCCCCTGCCGGCCAAGCCGGGGATGACGGCGTTCCTTTTGTCGCCGGTGACGGTGCCGATCGTCGCCATCGGCATGGCGCTGATCCAGTTCTTCATCCTGCTGGATATCGCCTTCACCTGGTACAGCCTGGTGATCGGCCACGTGGTGCTGGTGGTCGCCTATCCGATCCGAACGCTGGTGGCCTCGCTGACGCTCTCCAACATTTCGCTCGAGGAAGCGGCCGCCTCGCTCGGCGCCGGGCCCTGGACCGTGTTCCGCACCATCACCCTGCCGCAGCTTCGGCCCGGGCTGATCAGCGGCTTCATCTTCGCCTTTCTCATCAGCTTCGACAATTATCCGATCAGCATCTTCCTGGTGCGCGGCGATCTGACCACCATGCCGATCGAGGTGTTCAATTATATCAGCCAGAATCTCGACCCGACGCCGGCCGCGTTCTCGACCCTCTATATCCTCATCGTGAGCCTGATCATCGCCTTCGCCGAGCGGCGCTACGGCATGATCTCGTTCGCGGTCGGCAG
The DNA here is from genome assembly GCA_965372875.1 of uncultured Alphaproteobacteria bacterium. Taxonomy (GTDB): domain Bacteria; phylum Pseudomonadota; class Alphaproteobacteria; order CBDVDY01; family CBDVDY01; genus CBDVDY01. The sequence continues at coordinate 2,388 of CBDVDY010000235.1, forward strand.
GTAAGCCATGGCGCGGCTCGAGATCGACAATATCGGCGTGGTCCTGGGCGGGACCGAAATCCTCAAGGGCGTGAGCCTAAACGTCGCCGAGGGCGAATGCGTGGCGCTGTTGGGCCCGTCGGGCTGCGGCAAAACGACCACGCTGCGGGCGATCGCCGGCTTCATCGTGCCCGATTCGGGGGACATTCGCTTTGCCGGCCGGTCGGTGCGCGGGCTGCCGCCGCACAAACGCAACGTCGGACTGGTGTTCCAGGACTACGCCCTGTTTCCGCACATGACGGTGGCCGAGAACGTCGCCTATGGGCTGCGGATGCGGCGTTTGGGCAAGGCCGAGACCGTCAAAAGAGTCGCCGATATTCTCGATCTGGTGCAACTCACCGGCATGGAGGACCGTCTGCAGGCGCAAATGTCGGGCGGCCAACGCCAGCGCGTGGCGCTGGCCCGGGCGCTGGTGATCCACCCCGACGTGCTGCTGCTGGACGAGCCCCTCGGCGCGCTCGACCGCAAGCTGCGCGATCAGATGCAGGTCGAGTTCAAACGCATCCAGCGCGAGGTCGGCATCACCACCATCTTCGTCACCCACGACCAGGAGGAGGCGCTCTCGCTTTCCGACCGGGTGGCGGTGATGTTCGAGGGCCAGATCCGCGAGATCGGCCTGCCGGCGGCGCTTTACCGACGGCCCGAATCGCAGGACGTAATGCAATTCCTCGGCGCCTCGAACGTAATTTCGGGCACGGTACGGGAGGCAAGCGACGGAACCGCCACGGTGCTCTGTGACGGCGGGCTCGAACTGCGCGCCGTGCCCGGCGACGGGAATCCCCTGCCGGCCGTCGGCCAGACGGTGCGCGTGGGATGCCGTCCCGAGCACATTGCCATCCTGCCGGCGGCGGCCCCGAACCAGGCGTCCAACAAGGACACAAACGTCATCTCCGGCATCGTCGAGGAGCGGGTCTACAAGGGGCCGCACGCGGAAATCTACGTGCGCGCCGAAAACGGCCACCTCTTCGCCGTGCATCTTTCCGAGGGCGAGACGGCGGGCGGCGGCGGCACCGGCGCCGACAGAGCGGCCGCCTCTTCCAGCGAGATCGGCGCCGAAGTGCGTCTCGAAATCTCGCCGCGAAATATGTTGATCTTCGGGTGACGAGGCGCGACGATTTGGACCTGAGACAAGGTTAGCGGGGAGGAGAGCGAATTATGCCCAACGTCCACGACATGGGCGGCGCGCCGGCCGGGGCCATCGACCTGACCGAACACGCGCTTTCGGATTTCGACAAGCACGTCGACGCCCTCTTGATGCTGCTGATCCATCCCAGCCAGGGGGCGTTCAAGGTCGACGCGCTGCGGCGGGCGATCGAGACGTACGGCCGGCAGGACTACGACACGCTGACCTACTACGAGCGCTGGCTGGGCGCCATCCGCAAGCTGGTGGTGGAGCAGGATATCCTCAGCGAGAGCGAAATCGAAGCCAGGATCGCCGCGCTCGGCGACGGAAATGGCGGCGCATGAAGGTCGATCTGCCTATCGCCCTCAAGGCCGGCGACCGGGTACGCGTCAGGACCGGCGAGCCCGATCACCATTGCCGCACGCCCAGCTTCCTGCGCGGCAAGGAAGGCGTGGTCGAGGAGGCCGTCGGCATCTACCGCAACCCGGAGTTGCTGGCCTATCACAAGCCGGGCCTGCCGAAACGGCCGCTCTATCTGGTGCGCTTCGCCCAGGCCGATCTGTGGCCCGATTACCAGGGCGCCCCCGGCGACAGCCTGGTCGCCGACATCTACGAACATTGGCTCGAGCCCATCGAAAAGGAGTGACCCGTCATGTCCGAGAACGGGACCGCCGGCCACGAACCCGCCGGACACGAACCCGATGACCATGCCGAGGACCACCGCGAGCCTTCGGCGCAATCGCTGATCCTCGAACGGGCGCTACGCGAACTGCTGATCGAGAAGGGCGTGTTCAGCGACGCCGACGTGACGCGCCAGATCGACAACATCGGCGCCCGAAACCCGGCGCTGGGGGCGATGATCGTCGCCAAGGCCTGGACCGAGCCCAAGTTCAGGGAATGGCTGCTCGACGACGGCACCGCGGCGGTCGAGAGCCTGGGCATCGACATGACGGCGCAGCCCGAGCTGGTGGCGCTGGAGAACACGGAGGCGACCCACAACGTCGCCGTCTGCACCCTGTGCTCGTGCTACCCGCGCGCGGTGCTCGGCGTGCCGCCGGCCTGGTACAAGGCCCGCGAATACCGCTCCCGCGTGGTCGTCGATCCGCGCGGCGTGCTGGCCGAATTCGGCACCCACCTGCCCGAGGACGTCGATATCCGCGTGATCGACAGCACCGCCGACCGCCGCTTTCTGATCCTGCCGGCGCGCCCGGCCGGCACCGAGGGCTGGTCGGCCGTACAACTCGCCGAGCTGGTCACCCGCAATTCGATGATCGGCACCGAACTGGCGCTGACGCCGGACCAGCTCGCGGCCAGGGCCGACGCCTGAGGGCGGG
>CBDVDY010000236.1:0-4850 GCA_965372875.1 uncultured Alphaproteobacteria bacterium
CATTTCATGGCCGGAATCAGCGAGCCCAGATGAATGGGGATGTCCTGCCCCTGCAGCACCATTTCGGGGCGGTGATTGAAAATAGCGTTGGAATAGTCGTGCCCCAGATTGAAGACACTCGACCGCGCCGTCTTTTCCAGCGTTACCGTCATCTCCCGCTGCGTCGTCTCGAGTATGCCGGAAACGACCGCAAGTGTGATTGGATCAACCTTCCTTGCCACGTCGAGCACTCCCTTCGATTGGCACAGCCATTGGACCCTGTTTTCCTACCGACTTTGGAGCATCGGCACTTGCGGGCGCAAGCAATTATGCCGATATCGGCCGAATAGTGTTAGAACGGATCGAGAACCGCTATCTCCGCTTGGTGTTGCGGACCGGCAATTCGCGCGAAACCGGATCGACCGCCTCACCAGGCCATCCAGCCGCCATCGACCCCGACGGTCTGGCCGTGCACTTGATCGGAATCGGCGGAGGCAAGAAACACGGCACAGCCGGCCATGTCGACCGGCGCCAGGAACGCCTGCCCGGTCGGTGTGCGGCGGGCCATGTTGTCGCAATGCACGGGATCGGCGCGCAGCGCTTCGTTCATCGGGGTCGCCACGTTGCCGGGCGCCAAACCGTTGACGTTGATGCCCGAAGAGGCGAGCTCCAGGCACAGCGCCTTGGTCAACAGGTTGATGCCGCCCTTGCTGGCGCAATAGGCGGCGGAACTGGGGAACCCACCCTGCCCGGCGATCGAGGAGATATTGATGATCTTGCCGGAGCCGCGCGCCTTCATCCCGGGTGCCACCGCCTGCACGGCGAAAAACGCCGCCTTCAGATTGAGATCCATCATCCGGTCCCAGGTATCTTCGTCCGTATCTTCGAGCGGGGTCGGCAGGAAAATCCCGGCATTGTTGACCAAGATGTCCACCGGACCAAAATGGTCGAATATTTTCGCGACCAAGCGGGTTATCTCGGGAATCCGCGCGAGATCGGCCTGGAACGCCTTCGCTACACCACCGGAAGTTGTAATTCTTGATACGATTTCGGCGGCGCGGTCGGGGTGGCGGTGATTGACGATGGCGACCTTGGCGCCCTCGGCGGCGAACCGCGTCGCGATCGCGGCGCCGATTCCCTGGCTGCCGCCGGTGACGATCGCCACTTTGTCGGCAAGCTTCATGATTTCCTCCCACGCGTTAAAAACAGGCCACGACGACCGCCCGTGGCGGCCGGCGGCGGCAACCGCGTCAGGATTGCCGCCTCGCGGTGGTCTCGGCGGTCGGGTCGCCCTTCCACGGCCAGTATATCTCCGCGTTTCGGGTGATGCCGCGCGGCCTGAAGATAAGGATCAGCAACATCGCGACCCCTAGTCCGACTTCCGCGGAATTCGACGGCAGTTTGAACGCGCCCGAGCCGATTTCGAAACCGGATTCCAGTTGGCGCAGGATTTCTATCAGGAAGGAGATGACGGCCACGCCGACCACCGCGCCGGAAAGGCTTTGCATACCGCCGACGACAAGCATGGCGAGGGTGATGAAAGTCAGGCTGAGGTAGAACGTATCCACCGTAATCATGCCGAGGAAATGCCCGTACAGGCCACCGGCCATGCCGACGAAGAAGGCGCTGATGACGAACGCCACCAGACGCTGGACCATGACGTTGATGCCGGCGGCCTTGGCCGCCACCTCGTCCTCCCGCGAGGCCCGCAACGCCAGGCCGAACCGCGACCGCGAATACACATACGCCGCCACGATCGTCACCACCGCGAACCCGTAGGCCGCCCACGGGGTGGTGTCGTAGGGAATGCCGACGACCGAGCTGGCGCCTCCCGTCCAGGCGCTCCAACGCAAGTAGAACGAATAGCAGATCATCAGGAAGGCGAACGTGCCGATCGACGCCGCGATTCCCGATAGGCGCATGAGCGCCACCCCGGCGACCGCCGCCACCGCGGCGCTCAGGAGACCGCCGATCACCACGGCGGGAAGGAAATCGTTGCTGTGCGTCAGCAGGTATTCCGGCAGTCCGGGCATGAAAATGTCGCGCGTCAACGGGCAGCAGGTCTGCCATGCGGCCCCGTAAGCGCCGATCATCATGAACGCGATGTGACCGAACGAGATGATGCCCGAATTGCCGATAAAAATGTACAACCCGACAACGACGATGACCCGGATCAGCGCTTCGGTCACGGTTTGGTTGATGATGTTGTTGCCGGCAAACTCGAAGACGACGACCACGATCAGCAGGCCGACGGTCAGAATCAACGGCGGCCAGAATTCACGGATTTGGCGGGTAAGCGGGGAATTGGCTTGCATCTAAACGCGTTCCCTCGCGGCCCGGGAAAACATCAGCCCCTGCGGCCGGGCCAACAGGATCACGATGACGAAGGCGAATACGAAGGTGTCGCGGAACGGCCGCAATTCGGACGGCAGGAATGTTTGCAGCAGGATGCTCACGGCACCGACGGCGAACCCGCCCACGACCGCGCCGACCAGGCTGCCCATGCCGCCGATCACGGTTGCGATGAAGGCGAACAGCATCAGCGGCACGCCCATCCGGAAATCCACAATCCCGGTTTGCACGAGGAACAGCATCGACACCGCGGCCGCCAGCAGCCCGCTGATGGCGACGGCCAACCTGATGACGAATATCGCATTGACGCCGAGCATCCGGGCCATCCGAAAATCTTCCGCCGCCGCCCGCATCTGCACGCCGTAGGGCGTGCGCTTGAGAAACACCACCAACGCCGCCATCGTCACCAGAGTCACGAAAATGATGATCAGCTGCAGTTGCGGCACCTGGGCCCCCTCGATAATGGTCACGCCGAAATTGAGGTCCGACCAGAGACCGACGGATTTGGCCCTGCTTCCGTAGAACATCATTATCAGGTTCTGGATGATGAAGCCGAGCGCGAACGATCCGATCATAAGAGTCGCCGGCGACGCATCCCTGAGCGGCCGGAACACCAGAGATTCGGATATCAGCGCCAGAGCCACCACGATGAGCGCGACACTGATGATCAGCGGCACGAAATGAAAGTCGCCGATGAACATGGTCGCCTCCACCGCCAGCGACGGCACGATCAGCGCATACGCGCCCGCGGTGATGAAATCTCCATGCGCAAAGTTGATCAGGCGCAGGACGCCGAACAACAGTCCGATTCCCAATGCCGCCAGGGCGTAAAAGCTGCCCAGGCTTAGCGAGTCGATGATGACTTGCAGCGCATACGCCATTCAGAATTCCACTTTCCCGTCTTGCCCCTCGGTATCGCTGAACCCGAAATAGGCCTGGTGTATCTTGGTACCGTCCCGAAGGTCCGCGGCGGAGCCTTCGATCTGCACCTGTCCATCGCGCAACACGTAGATTCGGTCCGCGGTCTTCAGGGCGCGCTCCGAACTTTGTTCGACGATCAGCAGGGTCAGTCCTTCTTTTTCGCGCAGCTCGAGCAGCACGGCGTAAACACGATCCACCAGGCTCGGCGCCAGACCCAAAGACGGTTCGTCGATCGTCAAAATTCGCGCGTTGGTCAGAAGCGCGCGGCCGATCGCCAGCATCTGCTGTTCGCCGCCCGACAATTTGCCGGCCGGCTGGTTTCTTCGCTCCGAAAGCACGGGGAAAAGTTCCAGGACGCGTCGGTAATCCCTTTCGATCTCGGCTTTGTCGGCGCGCATATAAGTGCCGACGCGCAGGTTCTCCTCGACGGTAAGCGTGGTAAAGACGTGCCGGCCTTCCGGCACCTGGGAAACACCCAGACGGGCGATGGCTTCGGGGCTCAATCCGTTGACGGACTTGTCGCCGATCCTGATCGATCCGCTGGTCGGGGTCAGGGCGCCGGAAATGGCAAGCAACGTCGTCGACTTGCCGGCGCCGTTCGGCCCAACGATACAAACGATCTCGCCTTCCTCGACGCCGATCGATATGCCGCGCAACGCGGCGAGGCGGCCGTAGTGGACGTGGAGGTCGGCAACTTCGAGCAACATCGCTTCAACCTTCGCCGAGATAGGCCTTGATCACCGCCGGATCGTTTTGGATCTCCTGCGGTGATCCGCGCGCGATGGTGCGTCCGCTGTCGAGCACGTGGATTCGCTCGCACACGCCCATGACGACACGAACATTGTGCTCGATCAACAGAACGCCGCACTGGAAGCGCTCCCGGATTTCGACCACGAATTGCATCAAATTGTCGCATTCCAGATCCGACATGCCCGCGGCGGGCTCGTCCATCAATACGAACTTGGGATTCATCACCAGCGCGCGCGCGATCCCCACGCGCCGCTCGTCGGTGTAAGGCAGGACACCGGCCGGGTACTCCGCCCGATCGGCGAGGCCGATCCAGTCGAGCAGTTCCATGGCATGGGCGTGCGCGCGTTTGCGGCCAAGCCCCATGCCGACCGCCGCCACTTCGACGTTTTCCTTGACCGACATTTCCCGAAACAGGCGGCCGGCCTGGAACGTGCGCGCCACGCCATGGCGCCGGATCCAATGCGGAGAAAATTCGGAGATCACCTTGCCGGCCAGCACAACCTTTCCCGCGGTCGGTTGTTGGAACCCGGTCATCACGTTGATCAAGGTCGTCTTGCCGGCGCCATTGGGCCCGATCAGGCCGACGATCTCGCCCCTTTGTATCGTCTCGTTTACATTGTCAACCGCCGTCAGCCCCTGGAAACGGACCGAGACGTCCGTTGCCTCCAGCGTCAAGCCTTCGGCGTCGGGTTGCTGCACGCCGCTGGCATCCGTCCCGCCCCTCACCGATCGATCCTCCCCTGCCTCGCCCCGTGCCGTCTTCTCGCGGACGGCGCAAAAAGGTACTGGCTAGTTCCGCGCGCTGTCTAGGCCAAAATCCCGGCCGCGGATCCGGCCTCGAGGCGAAC
>CBDVDY010000237.1:0-4825 GCA_965372875.1 uncultured Alphaproteobacteria bacterium
GCGAATGCTCGATCCAGCGCCGCCATCAGAAGGTGATCGAGGAGGCGCCCAGCCCGTTCGTCGACGAGGCCATGCGCGCGGCGATGGGCGGGCAGGCGGTGGCGCTGGCCGAGGCCGTGGGCTATTGCTCGGCGGGCACGGTCGAGTTCATCATCGACCGGGGGCGCAACTTCTATTTCCTCGAGATGAACACGCGGCTGCAGGTCGAGCACCCGGTCACCGAATTCGTCACCGGCCTCGACCTGGTGGAACAGATGATCCTGATCGCCGCCGGCGGGGGCCTGCCGCTGGCGCAGGATCAGGTGCGGCTGCGCGGCTGGGCGGTCGAGGCCCGAATCTACGCCGAGGACCCGTTCCGCGGGTTCCTGCCATCGGTCGGCCGGCTGGTGCGGTACCGGCCGCCACAGGCGCGCGGCGGGATGCCGCGCGTCGACAGCGGGGTGGAGGAGGGCAGCGAGATCACGCCCTATTACGACCCGCTGATCGCCAAGGTGATCACCCACGGGCCGACGCGCGACGACGCCATCGCCCACATGCGCGGCGCGCTCGACGCTTTTTATATCCGTGGCGTCTCGCACAATATCAGTTTCCTGGCGGCGCTGATGGCGCATCCCCGGTTCCTCAAGGGGCGGCTCAGCACCGACTTCATCGACGAGGAATACCCGGCCGGGTTCACCGGGGCCGACCTGCCGGCCGACGATCTGACCACGTTGATCGCCGTGGCCGCCGTGGCGCACGGGCGCATCGCCGAGCGCGACAGCCTGATCGGCGGCCGCCCAATGGTCGATTTCGGCAGCCGACCTTCGGCCCTTCGCGGTGACGAAAGCGCGGCTGGCGAGCCCGAATCCTGGGTCGTGGTGGCGCGCGACAACCATTACCAGGTCGTGGTGACGCTGGGCGAGGACGGCGCCATGGTCGATTTCGACGGCAGCGTCGTGCGGGTGCAAAGCGACTGGCGGCCGGGCGAAGCCTTGTTCCAGGGCGCCGTCGGTGGGGCCGATATCTGCGTGCAGATCGACCGCGTCGGCGTCGCCTATCGCCTGTACCACGCCGGTGCCGAGACCGACGTGCAGGTGCTGACGCCGCGCGCCGCCGAACTTGCCGCCGCCATGCCGGTCAAAACGCCGCCCGACACCTCGCGCCTGCTGCTCTCGCCGATGCCCGGGTTCCTGTCGGCGCTGGCGGTCGAGGAAGGCCAGTCGGTCAAGGCCGGCGAGGCGCTCGCCGTGGTCGAGGCGATGAAGATGGAGAACGTGCTCAGGGCCGAGCGCGACGGCGCCATCGCCCGCCTGCACGCCGCGCCCGGCGACAGCCTGTCGGTCGACCAGATCATCCTGGAGTTCGAATGAACGCGAACGCGGAATCCCGGGAAAGGCTCGAATGCGCCGTGCGGGTGCGCATCGAGGGGCGGGTACAGGGCGTCTGGTATCGCGGCTGGGCGGTGGACGAGGCCGGCGCGCGCGGCCTGCGCGGCTGGGTGCGCAACCGCGCCGACGGCAGCGTCGAGGCATTGTTCATTGGCAGGGAGAAGGCGGTCCGCGATATGATCGCGGCCTGCCGCCGGGGACCGCCCCATGCCCTTGTCCAGCGTATCGAGGAGTTCGCGGCCAGCGACGACGGTGCGCCGGGGTTCCGGCAGGTGCATACGGAATAGGCCCGCAAGACCCGCAACACGATTGCGGGCGGGAACAAGCGGAAGCGAATGGATGCCATGAGCGAAACCATCGAATACCACATCGACAATATCGAGGCGTTCATCGACAAGGAGGTCGGCGTATCCGAATGGTTGACCCTAGATCAGAAACGCATCGATCGCTTCGCCGAGGCCACCGACGATTTCAACCGGCTGCACGTCGACCCGGAATGGGCGCGTGAAAACACCCCGTTCGGCGGCACCGTCGCGCACGGCTTCCTGACCATCTCGCTTTTGACCAAGTTCGCCATCGAGTCCGGCCTGATGCCGGACGGGGTGGCCTACGCGCTGAACTACGGCTTCGAACGGGTGCGGCTGATGGCGCCGGTCAAAACCGGCGCGCGCATCCGCAACCGCAACACCCTCATCGGCGTGCAGCGCAAGGGCGCGGGCACCATCCTCAAGACCCGCAACACGGTGGAAATCGACGGCGAGACCAGGCCCGCCCTGGTCGCCGTCTGGCTCGGCCTGTTCGTCAAGGACGAGGGGTGAGCGCGCGGGGCCGGGGATAGGAGGCAGGTAGGGGCGGGTTTGACCTGCCTGCCCGGCCTTCGCAGCCGAAGCGGCTGCTTCGGCGGAGTGGGCCGCGAAGCCGACGCGGCTTCGCTCCCGCCTTCGCGAAGCCCGCTTCGGCGGGCGAAGGGAGGTCGGCGAAGGCAGGAACCCGCCCGTACATACCGGTTTCGCCCAGCGGGAGGGTGAGGGGTGCGTAGCACCGTTTGGCTGGTGCGTCGGCGGGGCCAATTTCCGAACCGTTCGTATATGCCGGCAACGAGCAGCCTCGTCCTTCGAGACGCCTCCCTTCGCGATGCTCAGGAAGGCTCCTCAGGATGAGGCTGCTCTTTATCCGGAGAAAGACGCCGTCCGACATACCATACTCATCCTGAGGTGCGGCCCACCGAAACACCACCCTCATCCTGAGGAGCAGCCCCCGAGGCTGCGTCTCGAAGGATGGATGGCGCGCGTCACCTACGTACATCGATTTCAGACCGGGGAGAGGCGTGTCGCTCCGTGGTTTACGTCGCTCCACCGTGAATGTGTCCATGGAGCCAATTTGACCTGAAATGTAGCCAATAAGTATTTGCAATTCCTACATTAACATTTTATACATGAATGTCTGTTCATATGATCATATGTTATCGTCCATGGAGACCGTCACCGCCCCGCCGCAACTGACCGAGGCCCAGACCCTGGAGCTCGCCGAGATGTTTCATCTGCTCGGCGATCCCAGCCGGCTGCGCATCGCGCTCCTGTGTCTCGAAGGCGCGGTGCCGGTGGGCGAGATCGCCTCGCGGCTCGGTCTCTCGCAATCGCTGGTCAGCCACCATCTCCGGCTTTTGAAGGCGGCGCGGCTGGTGCGGGCCGAGCGGCGCGGCCGCAATGTCTATTACCAGGCGGCGGACGCCCACGTGCGCGGCGTCCTGGCCGACATGGTGGCGCACGCGCGGGAGCACCGGCACGGCGCGGGAGGCGCGCCATGAGCGCCGGCTGCGGTACTCCCAACCTCGATGGGCCAGACCTCGATGCAAGAATGGCCGGCTACCGCCGCGTGCTGTGGACGGTGCTGGGGCTCAACCTCGTCGGGCTCGCGGTCGAGGCGGGGGCCGGCGTGTTGTCGGGCTCGCTGGCGCTGCAGGCCGACGCGCTCGATTTTCTCGGCGACGCGGCGAATTACGGCATCGCACTCTTCGTTCTCGCCCGTTCGCTGCGCTGGCGGGCCTCGGCGGCGCTGGCCAAGGGGCTGGCCATGGGGCTGTTCGGCCTCTGGGTGCTGGCCGCGGCACTTTACAAAACCTTCGTCGTGGGCGCGCCGAGTGCGGCGATCATGGGCCTGGCCGGCGCGGCCGCGCTGGCGGTCAACGTCGGCTGCGCGCTGTTGCTGCTGCGCTTCCGCCAGGGCGACGCCAACATGCGCTCGGTCTGGCTGTGCTCGCGCAACGACGCCATCGGCAATATCGCCGTGCTGGCCGCCGCCGGGGCGGTGGCGCTGACCGCCTCGCGCTGGCCGGATTTATTGGTTGCCGCGCTGATCGCCGGGCTGGCGCTGTCCTCGTCGCTCCAGGTCATCCGCCAGGCGCGCGGCGAGTTGCGCGCCGGCCTGGTCGCGGCGGAGTAGTCCGACCACATACTGGCGAGCTTTTGAACAAGGGCATCGCCGCACGGCCCTCATACTTCGTCAGGCTCAGCATGAGGGCCTCACCCTGAGCTTGTCGAAGGGCGAGGGTCGAGTCGGTACGTTCGGTCGGTCGCTGGTGTCACATCTAGCCGAAGATTTCCCGGAAGCTGGCCTCGAGCGCCGCGTCGGCCTCTTCCATGGAGACCCGGATTCCGAGGTCGGCCAGCGAGGTAACGCCGTATCCCGGCCCTTTGATGCCGCAGGGCACGATGCCCTGGAAATGCTCGAGGTCCGGATCGACGTTCAGCGCCACGCCGTGATAGCTGACCCAGCGGCGCACCCGCACGCCGATGGCGGCGATCTTGTCTTCGCGCCCAAGCGCCGGCCGCGCGACCCAGATGCCGACCCGGTCGGGGCGGATCTCGCCCTTGACGTCGAAGCGCGCCAGCGCCGCGATCAGCCAGCGTTCGAGGTCGCGCACGTAGGCGCGCAAATCGCCGCCGCGGCGCCGCAAATCGAGCATCGCATAGGCCACCCGCTGGCCCGGCCCGTGATAGGTGTACTGGCCGCCGCGCCCGGTGCGGTGTACCGGAAAGCGGCCGGGCTGCAAGAGGTCGGACTCATTGGCGCTGGTGCCGGCGGTGTAGAGCGGCGGGTGTTCCAGCAGCCAGACCAGCTCGCGCGCCGTGCCCTGGCGGATCGCCGCGACCCGCGCCTCCATCAATGCTACGGCGTCCTCGTAGGCTACGGGCGCATCGTCGATCCGCCATTCCGCCGCGCCGCCGGCGGGCGCGGTTTCCGTGGCTGGATCGGGATGTTGCAGCGGCTCCATGACCCCTTATATAAGCCCCAGGCCCCGCTGTCACAGGGGGCCGGGCTTGCGAATGTCGGGTGGATTTGATATTTCCCACCCTCCCGTGCATCCGGCCGCGGATACGGCGCCGTGGGAGGGTGGTCACGATGCGGTCGTGGCGGAATTGGTAGACGCGCAGCGTTGAGGTCGCTGTGGGGGCAAC
>CBDVDY010000238.1:0-4806 GCA_965372875.1 uncultured Alphaproteobacteria bacterium
TGGTGAAGATAGTACGATCGAACCACCACCCGATGTTGACCGGGTTGGCAAAGATGTTTGGGACGCGATTGTTGTTGAACGCCAGCAGCGGCATTTGGGAACAGACTCCGACTTGTTGCAAAAAGCACGGATTGAGGCCTTCAAATATTTGCTCCCCGTCCCACGCAACGCGATACGCGTGGTAAACCGGCTGAGGCTCTTGCTGTTCGTGCTGCACGGGAAAGAAATTTTAGGCGGCGATGCTCCGATCAAACCGATGCATGTGGGTAAGTGGGTCGCGTTGCAGGAACGATGGCCCGAATTAGCACAACTGATCATTCGCTACCCGGATGAAATAGCGCGGTTTGAGGGAGTTGGGACCGGTGGAGGGCAATCACGCTCCGAGTCTATTCAAAACACGTTGAAAAGATTCACTCCACAGCACGCGGATGATTCGCATCTCCACAGGTTCTTTCGAGAGCAACCGCACCTTTCGCCCGTTATTCATCTCTTGACGAGGTACGAAAAGCCGATACTGGATAGCGGCGCCCAAGCTTCCACCCCCTGATCGCCATCCTTCCCATCCCCATCTGGCAATCGCCCCGCCAGCCCGCATATAGTGGGGCATGGCGATGGAGACATTGAAGGAGCCGCCGTTGAAGGCGGAGGCGGAGAAGGTCGGGCGCGCCGGCGGCGCGTTCAAACTGGTCTCCGACTACGCGCCGGCGGGCGACCAGCCGGAGGCCATCGTGGAACTCCTCAAGGGCCTGCGCGAGGACGAGCGCAGCCAGGTGCTGCTCGGCGTGACCGGCTCGGGCAAGACCTTCACCATGGCGCACGTGATCGAGACCATGCGCCGGCCGGCGCTGATCCTGGCGCCGAACAAGACGCTGGCCGCCCAGCTCTACGCCGAGATGAAGGGGTTCTTCCCGGAAAACGCGGTCGAGTATTTCGTCTCCTACTACGACTACTACCAGCCCGAGGCCTACGTGCCGCGCACCGACACCTATATCGAGAAGGACGCCTCCATCAACGAGCAGATCGACCGCATGCGCCACTCGGCGACGCGGGCGCTGTTGGAGCGCGAGGACGTGGTGATCGTCGCCTCGGTCTCCTGCATCTACGGCATCGGCTCGATGGAGACCTATTCCGAGATGATCGTGCCGCTGCGCGTGGGCCAGCGCATCGACCGGTCGCAGATCCTGAAGCGCTTCGTCGAACTGCAATACAGCCGCAACGACACCGACTTCCACCGCGGCACCTTCCGGGTGCGCGGCGACGGCATCGAGCTCTTTCCGGCGCACCTCGAGGACCGCGCCTGGCGGCTCTCGCTGTTCGGCGACGAGATCGAGCAGGTCGTCGAGTTCGACCCGCTCACCGGCGAGAAGACGGCCGAGCTCGACGAGGTCCGGGTGTTCGCCAACAGCCATTACGTGACGCCGCGGCCGACGCTGCGGCAGGCGGTCAAGCAGATCAAGGTCGAGCTCAAATCCCGGCTCGAGGAGCTCTACGCCGAGAACAAGCTCCTGGAGGCCCAGCGGCTCGAGCAGCGCACCCGTTACGATATGGAAATGATCGAGGCGACGGGCTCGTGTGCCGGCATCGAGAACTATTCGCGTTACCTGACCGGCCGCAACCCGGGCGAGCCGCCGCCGACCCTGTTCGAATATTTGCCCGAAAACGCGCTTCTGTTCGTCGACGAGTGCCACATCACCGTGCCGCAGCTGCGCGGTATGTACCGGGGCGACTTCGCCCGCAAATCGACGCTCGCCGAGTTCGGCTTCCGCCTGCCGTCCTGCATCGACAACAGGCCGCTCAAATTCGAGGAATGGGAGACCATGCGGCCGCAGACATTGTTCGTTTCGGCCACCCCGGGCCCGTGGGAGATGGAGGAGACCAGCGGCGTCTTCGTCGAGCAGGTGGTGCGGCCCACCGGCTTGACCGACCCGGTCTGCATCATTCGCCCGGCCGAGACCCAGGTCGACGATTTGCTCGGCGAATGCAAGGAAAGCGCGGCGGCCGGCCTGCGGGTGCTGGTCACCACGCTGACCAAGCGCATGGCGGAGGATTTGACCGAATACATGCACGAGGCGGGGATCAAGGTGCGCTACATGCATTCCGACGTGGATACGCTGGAGCGCATCGAGATCATCCGCGATCTGCGCCTCGGCGCGTTCGACGTGCTGATCGGCATCAATCTCCTGCGCGAGGGGCTCGATATTCCGGAATGCGCGCTGGTCGCCATCCTCGACGCCGACAAGGAGGGCTTTTTGCGCTCCAAGACGTCGCTGGTCCAGACCATCGGCCGCGCCGCGCGCAATATCGACGGGCGGGTGATCCTCTACGCCGATACCATGACCGGCTCGATGCGGGGGGCGATCGAGGAAACCGACCGGCGGCGCGAGAAGCAGCAGCATTTCAACGTGGAGCACGGCATCACCCCGGAATCGATCAAGAAAGACATCACCGACATCCTGCAAAGCGTGTACGAGCGCGACCACGTCACCATCGAGACCGGAGACGAGGAATCCCGGCACCTCGTGGGCAAGGATCTGGCGACCTATGTGAAGGAGCTGGAAAAGCGCATGAAACAGGCCGCCGCCGATTTGGAGTTCGAGGAGGCGGCGCATCTGCGCGACGAGATCAGGCGGCTCGAGGCACAGGATTTGGGCATGTCCGCGCGCCACTCCCTGGCCGAAAAAACCGCCCGCGCGCGCAATTTGCTGGATGCGCCGGGGGCGCCCGGCAGCCACCACCGGCGCCGAAAAGGCAGGGGCAAGCGCCGAAGGCGCGCTGGCTGATCCCGCCTCCATGTAATTTTTTGCTTGTGCCCGCATTCCAAAGTCGTAGCATCGGGGCGCGGCGTCACTTGCCATAATTTTTTAGGGAACGAATTACATGACTACAGGAACCGTCAAATGGTTCAATGCGGCCAAGGGGTTTGGCTTCATTACGCCAGACGAAGGCGATAAGGATGTCTTCGTGCACGTCACCGCTGTCGAGGAAGCCGGCATGGCGCCGCTTACCGAGGGTCAGCGGGTCAATTTCGACGTGATCGATGATACCAAGGGTCTGAAAGCGATCGGATTGTCGGCGGCCGATTAGGCGTTGCGACGGCGCATTATTTGATTTAGTTGACGATTCGTCGGCTGTGGGGTCTGTCCGCGCCGGCCGGCGCGGGGAATGTCACGCCCCGCCCATTGGCCACCGCGCCAACGGCCGCAAGGAGACCCAATATGCCTAGCAACGCGAAACTGGCCGCCAAGCTCCTGAGAAACGCGGCGGAATTTTTTCGCAGTGTCGGCGAACAGAACGCCGAGCTCAAAGAGCAGATGCGAACCAACGCCAACACTTACGACATGGTTGCCGAATGGGTGGAACAGGACGCCGGCGCCGAAGGCGCGCCCGGCGGCGACCGGGAGAGCGGACGGGAACCGGCCGGCGAAGGATCGGCCCAGGAGGCGACCGAAGGGGGATCGGGCGGCGAGAAGACCGGGCCAGGCGACGGCTGAACGGCGCCGGGCCCCGAACGGACGGCCCGGCCGAGGAGTGGACGGATGACCGAAAAGCCACCGGCCGAAAAGCCGGCGCGCGAAGAGCCGGGATCCGGCGGGCCCGAGACCGGCAGGCCCGAGACCGGCAAAATCGTCAAGGCGAACGCCGACTGGAAGCGCGAACTGACCCTCGAGCAGTATTTCGTGACCCGCGAAAAAGGCACCGAACCTCCCTTCACCGGCGCCTATCACGCCAGTAAAACGCCCGGCATCTATCGTTGCGTCTGTTGCGGCGCGGCGCTTTTCGATTCCGACACCAAGTTCGATTCGGGCACCGGTTGGCCCAGTTTCTTCGAGCCCGTGGCGGCCGGCGCCATTGCCACCGAGGTCGACGCGAGCCTCGGCATGTTGCGGACCGAGGTGATGTGCGCGCGTTGCGATGCCCATCTCGGCCACGTATTTCCGGATGGCCCGGAGCCGACCGGCGACCGATATTGCATGAATTCCGCCGCGCTCAAGCTCGATGAAGAAAACTGAAGCCGCTTCGCTCAGGCTCAAATCCCGCCGCGATGCTGGCGGGATTCGGGCTCGCAATTGTTCGTATCGCGGCGAGTCCGTCGAAACGGCGCCGGGGCTTCCGGCGCGAATTCGGCCATGCCTACCGGCGGTCGTAGACTATTTTGACGAGGCCGAAAATCGCCAAAACGCACAAGACGAATAGGCCCAGGCCGATTAAGTAAATCGCGTCGCCGCCGCCGCGCGACGCCATGTACAGGCCGACCAGCCCGAGGAACCCCATCGCCGCGCCGACGATCCAGTCCATTATGTTGATGTGTATCGATTGATGCGCCGTCATGGCCGGCCACTCCCCACGATCAGAAACCTCGGCTCGTTATAAGCGTACCTGGTGCGAAGTCGAGCGTGGCCGGGCTTATACCAAGGATCAGTGCTAAAGGTTCAAGTTACCGTCGACGATCGCGGCGACAAGCAGCAGCCCCAGCTGCACGAAAGAGGCGGCGAAATTCGCCATGGCGGCTTTCGGACCCGGATCACGCACCAGTACGATGCTCCGATAAATAAAATAGCCGCCGCCCGCCACGGCCCCCAGCAGGTAGATCCAACCCATGCCAAACGCCATCGGCAGCAACGACACCGCCACAAGGGCGATGGTGTGCGCCAAGATGACCCATGCCGCGGCGGCGTCGCCGATGACCACGGGAAGCATTGGAACCCCGGCGGCCGCATAGTCCTTGTGCAGGCTGGTGGCCAGGCTCCAGAAATGCGGCGGTGTCCACAGAAACAGCACGATCGCGAGAATGATCGACGGCGGCGC
>CBDVDY010000239.1:0-4789 GCA_965372875.1 uncultured Alphaproteobacteria bacterium
GCGAGCCGACGGCAGCGAAATGTACCTCAATTCGCCCATAACATTGACCAAGTAGCGTCGGCAAACAAGCCTCCGCCGGCGGCGATCGGCGGGCGATGGTTTGCCCGCGAAAATCGTCTTAGGAGGCGACCCGCCAAGCGCAAGAACGCGGGCCCATGCGGCTCCTTAGCGCGTCGGTTTCAAAAGGATTTTGTGCCGGAAGGTCCGGCGCACGGTCTCCATCCGGAGCGGCACCTGGATCGAGCCGCCCTCCAGCCACAGCGGCACCTGGCTGGTGAAGGTCGAGGAGCGGAACCAGCCGTCCTGGCCGCCGAACAGCACGAACCAGTTGAGGTCGGGGTCCGAAAGGTCGGAGACATGGCGCGCGTTGGCGCCGTAATCCGTGGCGTGGCGCTTGTCGGTGACGCCGTGCGCGGTTTTCATGATGGTGTCCGAACTGCCGCCAACCGGGAAGTGGCCGAAGCGGTAGCGCCGGCCGATGAGCGGCAGGTTGGCCAGCGGGTGCGCCAGCTTGAGCCGGTGCATGTCGCCCCAGTTGCCGAACTTCCGGAGCCGCGCCGCCGCCCGCTGGATCGCCTTTTCCAGATCGGAGGCGAGGCGCCCGGGCTTGGCCTTCTCGATGTCCTGCATCAGGAACAGCTTGATGCGCACCACGCCCGAATAGCCGGCCGCGGCGTTTTTGGTGAAGGTATGGTCGTAGAACAGCCGGGCGAAATAATACAGCAGCAGCTCGAAGGCCAGCGCCCCGCGCGAAGACGCGCGATAGTGTCCATCCCAGGCGCGCAGCAGCGTGATGAATTCGCGCGAGCGGGCTTGCGAATCGTCCTCGAGCTGAAACATCTCGATCTTCTCGATCAAAAGGTCCCTGAGCGCCACCGCCGACGACATGTAGACGTCGCGCTGGGTGACCCGCAGATCATCGAGTGTCAGCTTGCGCGACTTGTCGAGTAGCCGCGTGATGCGCTCGACCCGGTCGTCGGGGGCGAAGAAGAAGCTGATCGGCACGCCGGCGTCGACCGGCCGGTTGTTGGCCGAGACCAGAAACCCCGTTTCGGGATTGAAGCTCGTCGGCAGCCGGCGCGCGCCGATCATCTCGCCCCAGCCACCTTCCCCGTCGGCCGGGTCGAGGATCAGGTCGCGGGGCGGAGTTGCGGCGCGGTTGGGAAGCTGGACCGCCAAAAGCTGGCCGATATTTCCCTCGCGGTCGGCATAGACCATGTTCAGGCCCGAGACCGCGAAGCTTTCGAAGGCGTCGCGGAACTGCTGCCAGTTGCCGGCGCGGTTCATGCGCAGCATTGCGGTGAACTCGTCGCTCGGTTGGTGGCCGACCCATCTCAGCGCGAAGGGCGGCGCATGGCCCGTATCGATCACCGGCGCGTCCGACAGCACCGGCCCCAGATCGGTCTCGCGAATCTTGATCTTGCGGTCGCGCCACCAGCGCACCTTGATGGTCTCGGTGCGCTCGCGGATCGCGCCGGGATCAAGGTCCGAGATGTCGTAGAGGTCGGAGGACGCCGCGCGCATGTTGGTGCCGCCCCAGGAGATTTTCTGGTTGCGCCCGAGGCCAAGGAAGGGCAGCCCCGGCAGCATCAGCCCGACCGCGTGGTAGGAGGGCGACTTGAGCCCGGCGATCAGCCACAGATTGGGCATCAGCAGCTCGAGATGCGGGTCGTTCGCCATCAGCGCCCCGTTCGACTGGCTGCGCCGGCCGGCGACGGCGAAGGCGTTCGAGCCGTGCCGGCCGTAGCCGCCGAGCAGACGCACGAACGCGCGCAGCCGGCTGCGCCGCTTGCGGAAGCTGGGCAGCGAGGCGCTGCCGGTCTCGACCAGCCGGGTCCAAATCTCGGCCCAATCGTCGCGGTCGCGCAGGCGCAGCAGGGGAAACCAAACCAGCCAGTTGACGTCGGTCGCCGCGAGCCGGCCGAGCGTGAGGATATCGGACACGCTCCAGGGCTCGCGCTTCAGTCCGAAGACCCGGTACTCGGTGGGCAGGCGCGCGACCCGTCGCTGATAGTGATTGATGCCGTCGACGAAAGCGCCAAGCCAGTGACGGGTCTCCGGCGGCATGGCCGCCTCGATCTCGGGCACGGCGCGGGCGAAATTCAGGATCCTGAGCGCGTGGTCGATGTCGGTGGCGATCGGGCCGGCCATCTCGGCCAGCCGCCCTTGCGACAGGCGGCGCAGCATCTCCATCTGGCCGAGGCGCAGATGCGCGTGCACGACGCCCAGGGCGCAGGCGAGATCGGTGTCGCTGGAGGCCTCGATAAAGGGTATCTGGTGGTCGTCCCAATGGATCGTGACCTCGGACTCGGTCGGCAGATCCTCCGCCGGGATCGCCGTCAGGCGTTCGGCCAGCGTCGATCTCCGCGGCAGACGGGTGAACAGCAGGTTCAGCATGCGGGAACCAGTTTTCTCGTATCGGGCGGCGGCCGAACCGCGGGGCGGCAGCGCTAATTCGACGCGATAAATCGTAAGACGATGTTAATTTTGGGCCGCCGGGCGGGCGCCGCAACCCGGCGCTTCTATTCCGGCCGCAGCACGGTCTTGTGCGGGAACAGCTTGGCAGCCGTCTCGGCCCGGAGCGGCACGCGGACATAAGCGCCCTGGCGCCACAAACTCACCTGGTCGAGGAAGGTGGACGAGCGCATCCAGCCGTCCTGCCCGCCCAGGAGCGCGAACTCGGTGGCGTCGGGGTCCGACAGGTCGGCCACGAACCGCGCGTTGGAGCCATAGCGGGTGACGTGCCGATCGGTCGCCGGCCCGTGCGCGGTTTTCATCAGCGTATCGGTGCTGCCGGCCACCGGATATTCGCCAAAGCGGTAGCGCCCGCCGATCAGCGGCAGGTTCGAGAGCGGGTGGGCGAGCCGCAATCGGTGCATATCGCCCCAATCGGCGAACCCGTCGATGCCGGCGGCGGCGGCGGAAAGTGCCGATTTCAGATCCGCCGCAAGTTTCTCGCCAAACTCGGCGCTGATATCCCCGGCGCCGATATCCTCGACCAGCAGCGACTTGATGCGGGCGGCACCGGTGTACGTCTTGCCGTCCTCGGCCCCAAACCGGCGGGCGTAGACCGCTTCGAGGAGCGGCGCGTAGACCAGCTCGAAGGCGACCGCACCCCGCGAATCGACCGCGTACGCCCCGTCCCAGCCCTCGAGCAGGGCGATGATCTCGCGTTCCTTCGGCGTCGCCCGCGCTTCGATGCCGAGATCGGCGATGCGCGCCACGATCGCGTCCCGAAGGGCGGCCGCCGACGACATTCGGACGTCACGCTGCAATTCCCGGAGGTCCGCCGGCGTGATCGGCGATTTGGCCCCGGCCAGCACCTCGCTCATGCGTTTGGCGCGGTCGTCGGGCGAGAAGAAATAGCCGATCGGCGGCTTCGACTTGGCCGGCCGGTTGTTGGCCGATACCAGGAACCCGGCCGGCGGGTTGTAGCTTTTCGGCAGGTCCGCGACATTCAACAGGCGGCGCCAATGGTTCGTCTCGTCGCGCGGGTCGAGGATGAGATCGCCGGGCACATCCTTGGCGCGGTCGGGGAGCTGCACCGCCATGAGCTGGCCGATATTCCCGTCCACGTCGGCGTACAGCATGTTCTGGGCGGAGACCGCGAAGGTCTTGAAGGCCGCCTGGAACTCCTGCCAGTTTTGCGCCCGGCTGGCCTCGAGCATGGCGCTGATCTCGTCGGTCGCCCGGTGCCCGACCCATTTGAGCGCGAAGGGCGGCCGCCCGTCCTGGCCCAGCGCCGGCGCATCCGAGATCACCGGGCCGTATTCGCTGTCGCGCACGATAATCTCGCGGTCGAACCACCAGCGCACCTTGATCGTTTCCTTGCGCTCGTTGAGCCCGCCCGGCGGCAGCCAGGAAACGTCGTAGAGGTCGGAGGAGGCGGCGCGCATGTTGGTGCCGCTCCAGGCGATACGCCGGTTGCGGCCGATGGCGATGAAGGGCAGGCCGGGCACCATCAGCCCGACGGCGTTGTAGGACGGCGATTTGATGCCGACGATCAGCCACAAATTAGGCACCAATATGCCGAGATGCGGATCGCTCGCCATCAGCGCCGCGCCTGTCGCCGTGCGCTTGCCGGCGACGGCGAGCGCGTTGCTGCCCGAACGGCTGGCGCCGCCGAGAATCTCGCCGAGCGCGCCGAGATCGCCGCCGCGCTCCATGCTGGCGAAGGATTCGGTGCCGTTGTTGACCAGCCGCGCCCAAAGCTGGGGCCAATCGGGGCGCTGGCGCAGTTTGAGCAGCCGGAACCAGACCAGCCAGTTGACGTCGCTCGCCGCCACCCTTCCGGCGGTCAGGATGTCGCGCACGGTCCAGGGCTCGGGCTCGATCGAGAGCACGCGGTATTCCTGCGGCAACGACTTGAGGTTCGCCTGGTAATGGTTGACGCCGCGCACGAAACTTTCGATCCAGGCGCGGGTCCCGGCCGGCAGGGCGGCCTCGATGTCCGCCGCGGCGCGGCCGAAATCGAGAACCCTGAGCGAGTGGTCGATGTCGGTGGCGATCGGGCCGGCCAGCTCGGCGATGCGGCCCTGCGAGATGTGGCGCAGCATCTCCATCTGGCCGAGCCGCAGATGCGCGTGCACCAGGCCCAACGCGAAGGCGAGGTCGCTGTCCGACTCGGCCTCGATGTACGGGATCTGGTGATCGTCCCAGTGGATGACGATCTCGTGCTCGATTGGCAGGCCCGCGGTCGGAATCGCCGCCAGCCGCTCGGCGAGCGTGCTCGGCCGCGGCAACGGCGCCAGCAGGGAACAGGCGGCAAGCAGACCGCTCAGCATGACGA
>CBDVDY010000240.1:0-4775 GCA_965372875.1 uncultured Alphaproteobacteria bacterium
TGCGCGGCACCGCGACCTCCGGCCCGTAGCGCAGCATGGAGATGGCCGAGACGCGGCTGATGGAATCGTCCGGATGTTCGAGATGCAGGATGCTGTCGGCATCCATATCAAAGGTAAGCGCTGCGGCGCAACGCGCGCCATTTGGCCAAGGCACCGGATTTTTGATCATTTCCAACCTCCTCCCTGTATCGGGTTCGTCGAATTCGGCATTGCCGCCCTAATTCTGCCTCGGCGGCATGCGGTGCGGATCATGCGCCTGGCCGGTCTCCAGGTTCGTGGCCTGAGCGTACACCTGGCGGACGTAAGGCTCGACTCGTTTTGCACCTGCCTGCATCTTCGGAAAATAATCTCGCCGGAAGCGTTCTGCGGCTTCGGCGACCTCGGCCTTGAGCGCCGCCTCGTCGAGCAGGGCGATGGTCCGGTCCCGCATCACCACGCGTCCACCGATGATCGATGTGGTTACGCATTCCGAGGTGACCGAGAAGGCGAGCTGGCGGATCGGGTCGTTGAGCGGGATGAAGCCCCAGGCATCGCGATCGAGCAGAATGACATCCGCTTTCTTTCCCGTTTCCAGGCTGCCGATCTCGTTCTGCAAGCCCGTGCTGCGCGCGCCGCCCAGGGTCGCCATGCGAAAGGCCTCGTCGGCTGAGATCCATTGCTCGAAATCGTGCGTGCCGATCTTGTGCAGCAGGCTCGCGGCGCGGAACGCCTCGATCATGTCGGCGGTATCGCTGGTCGCCGTCCCGTCGGTGCCGAGTGCCACGTTGACGCCGGCTGCCTGTAGCCGGCGGACCGGGCAGACGCCGCTGCCGAGCTTCATGTTGGACAGCGGATTGTGCGTGATCGAGCATTTCCGCTCGCCAAGCAACTCGATGTCGTGCTCGGTCAGCCAGATCGCGTGGTTCATGGTGAATCGCGGCGTCAGCATCCCCACATCGTCCAGGTGCTCGACCAGCGTCTTGCCGTAGAATTCATAACCCGTGACCGCCTGGGTCTTGGATTCCAGAACGTGGGTATGCACCGGCAGCTCGTAACGGGCGGAGAGATCGGTTGCGGCGCGCAACAACTCGTCGCTGCAACGCTGCGGGCCCGAGGGCGCCGGGATGATCTTCAGCAAACCCCCGTGACCCTGCCACGCGTGGTGATGGCGTTCGAACAACGCGACTTGCTCGCCGGCCGTGGCGGGCGGCAGAGCGTCCAGTTCGGCGGCGAGGTCAGCGGGCACGATATCGCGCAGATAGGGCATGCAGTCGAGAAAAGGCCGGTCCCACATGGCCACGGTGATGACCGCGCGCAGACCCGCGTCGCTGTAGGCATTGGCGGCGCCGTCCACCGCTTCGGGCGTGACGGCGATATGCAGGAGGTCGTCCTGCACGGTGGTGACGCCGCTGCGGATGGACTCCATGGCGCAGATCATGGTGCGCAGGTAGTGCTCCCGCTCGCTCAGATGCGGCATGCCGAACGGCGGATAGCTCTGCATGAGCCAGAGCTCGAGGGGAAGGTTGTCGTAGGCGCCCTGCTCGAAGCACTCGTTGGAATGCATATGGGCGTTGACGAGGCCGGGCATGATGATCGCGCGGCGCGCGTCGATCACCTCGACCGAGGGGAGCCGCGCCGCCGCGGGCGACGCGTCCATCGGGCCGGTCCAGGCGATGCGGTCCTCCTCGATCAGAACCCCGCCCGGCTCGTACCGGGTTCCGGCGGTATCGCCGGTCACGACCAGGCCGTTCTCGATCAGGATGGACATCGGCCCCCTACTTGCTCTCGCGATTGTAGGGCAGTCCCACCGCGCCCGGCGGCCGCGGCTTGCCGACCAGGCCGACCAGGGCCAGGATCGAGACCACATAGGGCAGGATCACGAAGGCCTGATACGGCACCTCCGGGTTGGCGAACTGCAGGCGCAATTGAAGCGCGTCGAACAGGCCGAACAACAGGCAGGCTAACAGCGCCCCCACCGGATTCCAGCGGCCAAGGATAATTGCGGCGAGCGCGATGAATCCCTTGCCCGCGCTCATGTGTTCGGAGAAGAGGAACACGTGGGACAGCACCAGATAACAGCCCCCCAGGCCCGCGAGCGCCCCGCTGCCCAGCACACAGAGGTAGCGCACCAGGTTGACCCGCACACCCGCGGTATCGGCAGCGCGCGGGTTTTCGCCGACGGCGCGGATGTGGAGCCCCCAGGGCGTGCGGAACAGCAGATAGAACAAGAGCGGCACCGTCACGTACATCAGGGAAGCCAGCGCGTCCTGCCTGAACAGAACCGGGCCAATGATCGGAATCGAGGCCAGGCCCGGGATCGCGAAGGCCTTGTAGCCGGGCAGGGTCATGGTATTGGCCTGGCCGCTGAACACGATGCGCGAGAGGAAGGCGGTGAGGCCGATCGAAAACATGTTGATGGCGATGCCCGCGACGATCTGAATGACACCGAGCGAGACCGCAAGAACCGCAAGGATGGACGCGGTGAGCACACCGGCGAACATGCCCGAGAGCAGGCCGGCGAACGGCGAGCCGGTGAAGAAGGTGCCGACCGCGGCCCCGAAAGCGCCGGCCAGCATCATGCCTTCCAGACCGATATTGTAGACTCCGCTGCGCTCGCTCAGCACCCCGCCAAGCGCGGCGAACACGACGGGAACGGAAAGCCGCAGCGAGGTCGCGAGGAAATCGCTCAGCATCGCGGGATCGAACAGGACCTCCATCATGGCGGGTCGGCCTCCCGCTGTTCCGCGGCGAGCGCGGCATCCATGGCCTTGCGCCGGCGCCAGGCCCTGGCCAGATAGCTATTCTCGAAGCGGAAGGCGACGCTGGCGGCAACGAAGATGACGACCAGCCCCTGGATCGCCTCGACCACCGTGGTCGGCACGCCGACCGCGCGCTGCATGATGTTGGCGCCGCTGCGCAGGCCGCCGAGGAACAGCGCCGCCACCGCGACCAGCAGCGGATTGCCCTCGGCCAAGAGCGCCACCACGATGCCGTCGAAGCCGTAGCCGGCGCTGAACATGTGGAACAGGCGGTACTTGAGGCCGAGCACCTCGTAGGCGCCGGCGAGCCCGGCCAGGGCGCCGCCGACGACGAGCGAGAGGATGATGTGGCGGCGCACCGACATGCCGGCGTAGCGCGCGGCCGCCGGGTTGTGGCCGACCGTAGCCAGCGACAGCCCGAGCGAGGTGCGCTTGAAGGCGTAATACAGCACGATCGCGAAGACGATGCCGATGACGACGCCCAGGTGCGCGTCGGTCTGGGGCAGGATGTAGGGCAGCCACAGCGCCTCGCGGATCTCGTCGGAATAGGGGTAGGGCGCGCCTTCCGCCAGCATCGGCCCGCTCACGAAGTAGCTGACCAGGTTGATGCCGATGTAGTTCATCAGCAGGGTGACGATGACCTCGTTGACGTTGTGGTAGGCCTTGAGATAGCCGGGGATCAGGCCCCACAGGCCGCCGCCGATCATGCCGGCCAGCGAGCAGATGACGATGTGCAGCCAACCCGGCAGCGCCTCGGGCAGGTAGAGCGCGGCCCAGGTCGCGAAAAGCGCGCCCAGATAGATCTGACCCTCGGCGCCGATGTTGAACTGCCCGGCACGCAGGGGCACCGCCACCGCGAGCCCGGCCAAGAGCATAGGCGACATCTTGACCAGCGTCGTGGCGAAACCGTGGTATTCGAAGAAGGCACCGGTAAAGAGCGCCGTATAGGCCTCGATGGGGTTCGACTGGCCCAGCCAGATCAGGATCGAGCCCACCAATAGCGCCGCCAGGATCGCCCAGACCCCTTTGAGGAGATAGACCGCGCGCAGAACCCCCAGCATCAGGCGGCGTCCGTGGTTGCGCCCGCCATGAGCATGCCCAAGCGCTCGGGGGTTGCTTCCTCGGGCTTGAGAATGCCGGTGATACGGCCGCGCGACATCACCGCGATACGGTCACAGACGGCCATGATGTGTTCGAGTTCGGTCGAGATGTAGAGGATCGCCACGCCCTTGTCGCGCTGATCAAGCAGCGTGTTCTGGACGAATTCGATGGCGCCCACGTCGAGGCCCTTGCAGGGCTGGGAGACGATCAGGACCTCCGGCTCGTCCTCGATCTCGCGCGCGAGAATCACTTTCTGCTGGTTGCCGCCGGAAAGGAAGCGCACCTCCTGCTCCACGCCGCGCAGGCGCACGTCGTAGCGTTCGACAAGGCGCTCGGCATGGGCGCGGATCGTCTTGAAGTCGAGGATGCCGAAGCGCGCGAAGGGAGGGCGCCTGAGGCTCCGTAGCACGAGGTTGAAGGCAACACTGTGATTGAGATCGAGGCCCACCACCTGGCGATCCTCGGGCACATAGCCCATCTTGAACCCGTGTTTGCGTTCGGCGACGGAGGCGTGCGTCGCATCGGTGGCGCCTATTAGGATGCGTCCGGCCTCGATGGGCCTCAGGCCCGCGATCACCTCCGCGAGTTCCGCCTGGCCGTTGCCGTCGACCCCGGCGATGCCCAGGATCTCGCCTGCGCGCACCTTGAATCCGACATCGTCGAGCGCTTGCAGTCCGCGGTCGTTTTGCGCGTGCAGTCCCTCGACCGTAAGCTTCGCGGGACCAAAGTGGCCCTCGGACCGGGCGATGTCGAAAACCACGTCGCGTCCGACCATGAGACGCGCCAATTCCCGTGGGTTAGTCTCCGTGGTCTCGAGTTCGGCGGTCACCTTGCCGTCGCGCATCACGGTCACCTCGTCGGCGACCGCCATGACCTCTTCCAGCTTGTGGGTGATGAACAGAATGGTCTTGCCGGCCTCCTTGAGCCGGCCGAGGA
>CBDVDY010000241.1:0-4763 GCA_965372875.1 uncultured Alphaproteobacteria bacterium
GCCGTCCGGCCGACCGCGCAAAATACCAACATGCCAAAACTGACTTTCATCGAAGCCAACGGCAACCGGCGTGAGGTGGACGCGCCGGTGGGAAGCACGGTACTCGAGGTCGCCCAGGAGAACGGCTACGACATGGAGGGCGCGTGCGAGGCCGCGATGTCGTGCTCGACCTGTCACGTGATCGTCGCGTCCGACTGGTTCGCGCGCCTGCCGGCGGCGACCGGGGACGAGGAGGACATGCTCGATTTCGCCTTCGGCCTGACGCCCACTTCGCGGCTCGGCTGCCAGATCGTGCTCACCGAGGAGCTCGACGGACTGACCCTGACTCTGCCCGTCGAGACCCACAACATGCTGCTCGGCTGATGGCGGCGGAGGACGCGGCTGATGTGGGGAACCCGTCCCTGTTCGCGCGGCTGCGCGATGCCTGCGCCGGCGACTGGCGGGCCTATACCGAACACGAATTCGTCCGCCGCCTGGCCGACGGCACGCTGCCCGGGGGCGCCTTCCGCCACTATCTGGCGCAGGATTACCTGTTCCTGATGCATTTCGCCCGGGCCTACGGCCTGGCGGTCTACAAGAGCGAAACGCTGGAGGACATGCGCGGTGCCGCCTTGGCGCTTTCGGCCATCCTCGACGTCGAGATCGGGCTGCACGTGCAGTATTGCGCCGGCTGGGGGCTCGACGAGGCGGCCATGGAGGCGGTGCCCGAGGATCCGGCGACGATTGCCTACACGCGTTACGTGCTCGAGACCGGGCTGCGCGGCGATCTGCTCGACCTGCACGTGGCGCTGGCGCCCTGCGTCGTCGGTTATGGCGAGATCGGCGCCCGGCTGGCGGCCGACCCGGCGACCAAAACCGACGGCAACCCGTACCGCGAATGGATCGCCATGTACGCCGGCGCCGACTACCAGGAGGTGGCCGGGGCCGCGCGAGGCCAACTCGACGATCTCTTCGCCCGGCGCGGCGGGCCCGGCCGCTTGGCGGCGCTCGAAGCGATTTTCCGCGAAGCCACCCGCCTGGAGGCCGACTTCTGGCGGATGGGACTGGAGGCGGGCTGAGTCGGCGAGCCGGTGCGGCTCCCGTTCTTGTATCAATTCTTAATCACAATGGACTTCGATACAACTGGTCCGTACATTCTAGTTCACCGGTTCCAAAAGAAGCGATTGCGCCTCATGACCGAGCAACGCGTCCAGCGCCGACTGGCGGCCGTCCTGGCCACCGACATGGTGGGCTACTCGCGCCTCATGGAGGCCGACGAGCGGGGCACGATCGCGCGCCAGAAAACTCTCCGCGACGAGTTGATCGACCCCAGGATCGCCGAGCACAACGGGCGCATCGTCAAGACCACGGGCGACGGCTTGCTGGTGGAATTCGCCAGCGTGGTCGACGCGACCGAATGCGCCGTGGCGGTCCAGCGGGCGCTGGCCGAGCGGGAAGCCGAAATAGCCGAGGATCGCCGCATCCAGTATCGCATCGGCATCAATCTGGGCGATATCGTCATCGAAGGCGACGACATATTCGGCGAAGGCGTCAACGTCGCGGCCCGGCTCGAGAGTATTGCCCAACCCGGCGGCATTTGCGTTTCCGGCATGGTCCGGGAGGCCGTTTCCAAGAAGCTCGACCTCGACTTCGAGGATTTGGGCGAAAAGCAGGTCAAGAATATTTCCGCGCCCGTGCGGGTGTACGCGGTTCGCATGGCGACCTCCGCCAAGCCGGTTATCAACGACGCCAAGGCGGAGAAACTCAGTATCGCCGTACTCCCGTTCGAGAACATGTCTGGCGACCCCGAGCAGGAATTTTTCGCCGATGGGTTGACCGAAGACATCCTTACCGGGTTGTCGCGGTTCCAGGAACTTTTCGTTATCTCCCGCACGTCGGTGTTCACCTACAAGGGAAAGTCGATCCGGATAAAGGATATCGCCCAGGAACTTGGCGTGCGCTACATCCTCGAGGGCAGCGTGCGTAAAGCCGGCAACAATGTTCGGGTTACGGTTCAGCTCATCGATGCCGCGTCCGACAGCCACGTCTGGGCGGACCGTTACGACCGGAAACTCGACGACATATTCGCCATTCAGGATGAAGTGACGGCGGCGATTGTCGCCACCCTGCCCGGCAGAATCGAAGCGAGCGTACAGGACATAGCCCAGCGCAAACTCACCGAGAATATGGCGGCGTACGAGTTGGTTCTCACCGGCAAGGTGCTGCACCATCGTAGCGACCGGAACGACAATGCGCGGGCGCTGAGCTTGCTCGATCGCGCGGTCGATCTCGACCCGGGCTACGCGCACGGCCATGCCTGGAGGGCGTGCGTGCTGGGACAGGCCTGGATCCATGACTGGTGCGAGGACCGCGAGGTCACCGAGGAAAATATACTCGATGCGCTACAGACGGCGCTTGCCCTCGACGAAAACGACAGCGACGTGCACCGTATCCTGGCGGCGGTGAACACCACCTTCCACGACCATGACAGGGCGAAATACCACCAGGACAAGGCGCTCAGCCTCAATCCCAATGACGACCTTGTCGTTGTCCAGCACGGCGAACTGCTGACCTGGCTCGGCCAACCCGAGGAAGGGATCGAGTGGATCAAAAAGGCGATGCGCCTCAATCCTTACCATCCACCGCGCTTTTGGAACCATCTGGGCCGCGCCTATTTCGTCGCGCGCCGGTACGACGAGGCGATCGAGGCCTTCAAACATATCGCCACGCCCGATTCCTCCCACCACGCCTTCCTCGCCGCATGTTGCGCGCATTCCGGAGACGAAACCGCCGCCGAGGCCCATAAACGCGAAGTGCTGAAACAAAACCCGGCCTTCACCATCGTGGACTACATGGAAACCCAGCACCATCGGGCCGAGAGCGACCGGGATCACCATCGCCAGGGTTTGGCCAAGGCGGGTCTACCGGCTTAGCCGCCCGCCGCTTGCTTCGCGATCTTGGCGAAGATCGTATCCAGCTCCCGCGCCATCGCCTCGAGCTTGGCGCCGCCGTCATAGGGCGCGAAGACGGAAGACGGCGCGCGGTAGCGCAGCGTCGCGGTGCCGTCGGGGTTCTCGGTGATGTAGAAGCGGATCGGCGCCTCGATGCCCGATTCGACGCTGGCCTCCAGCATGCGCACGGCGAAATCGTTGCGGTAGACGCCGATCACCATGTTGCCGGCGATCTTGATGCCCCGGCCGCGCGCCCCGACGCTGGCGCTGGCGCGCGTGACCGCGAACATGCCGGCGGCCTCGATGGCGGAATCGAGGCGGTCGACGAGGGCGCCATACGCGTGCTTGGTTGGCATCACTTTGGTCCCCGGGGGGCCGGCCGAGGCGGGTGAGGCGGCGAGCATCAGGGCGAGCATCGGGGCAATGAGGAAGGGCAGGGCGAGCGCGAGGCGCATGGCGGTCTCCTGGTGCGGGTGCCTTGGCCGCTAGTGTGATGGTTCCGAAGTTCGTCACATCAATGTGACGAAATTTGGGAGCTGAATCACACTAGAACTAAATAGTTAGTGTCTTGTCCCGGAAACTCGTGCGACGAATTCCCGGGGCAGGACACTAGGCTACACCGACCCGGCGGGCCGGCGAAGCGGCTTGTTCGCGGCGTTCCAGGGCTTATATTGCGCCCATGAAGGCGATGGGATTCGACGGAGCGCCGGGGCAAACCCGGATCGTGGCCGCCATGTCGGGCGGGGTCGACAGCTCGGTCACGGCGGCGCTGCTGGCCGAACAGGGCTACGACGTGGTCGGAATCACCCTGCAGCTCTACGATCACGGCCAGGCGGCGGGACGCAAGGGCGCGTGCTGCGCCGGCCAGGATATCCACGACGCGCGCCGGGTGGCCGACGCCATCGGCATCCCGCACTACGTGCTGGATTACGAAAGCCGGTTCCGCGAATCGGTGATCGAGGATTTCGCCGATTCCTACCTGCGCGGCGAGACGCCGATTCCCTGCGTGCGCTGCAACCAGACGGTCAAGTTCCGCGATCTCCTGGCCACCGCCCGCGATCTGGGCGCCGCCGCCCTGGCCACCGGCCATTATGCGCGCAGGGTCATGGGGCCGGGCGGGCCGGAGCTGCATCGCGGGCGCGACCCGTCCCGCGACCAGAGCTATTTCCTGTTCGCCACCACGGGCGAGCAGCTCGATTTCCTGCGCTTTCCCCTGGGCGGGCTCGGCAAGGACGAGACCAGGGCGCTGGCCCGGCGCTTCGATCTGCCGGTGGCGGCCAAGCCCGACAGCCAGGACATCTGTTTCGTGCCCGACGGCGATTACGCCCGCATCGTCGAGCGGCTGCGGCCCGAGGCCGGCGAGCCCGGCGATATCGTCCATCTCGACGGGCGCGTCCTCGGCCGCCACCAGGGCATCGCCCGCTATACCGTGGGGCAGCGGCGCGGGCTCGGCATCGGCGGCGGCGATCCCCTGTATGTGATCCGGCTCGAGCCCGAGACCCGGCGCGTCGTGGTCGGGCCGCTGGCTTCGCTGGCGCGGAGCGGGCTGATCGTGGGCGAGATCAACTGGCTGGGCGAGGGCGCCATCGAGCCGGCAGGCGAGCGGGTCGAGGTCAAGCTGCGCTCGACCGCGGCACCGGCGCCGGCCACGCTGCGGCCGCTGACGGCTGGGCGCGCCGAGATCGCGCTGGAGACGCCCCAGCACGGCATAGCGCCGGGTCAGGCCTGCGTCTTCTATCGCGGCGAGCGGGTGCTGGGCGGCGGCTGGATCCTGCGCCAGGACGCGGCGGCGCAAGCGCTTGCGGGCGCGGCCTGAACCGTCCCGGCGGCGGC
>CBDVDY010000242.1:0-4747 GCA_965372875.1 uncultured Alphaproteobacteria bacterium
GCCGCGCCGGGGGAGGAGTCGACGGAATCGGCCTGCGCTCTGTATCAGCTTACTTACGAGGTGGTGTCGTCCGACGAGCCCGAGCCGGCCGCCGCTCCCGAACCGGCCGCTGCCCCCGAACAGGCCGCTGCCCCCGAACAGGCCGAGCCCGAACCGGCCGCACCTCCCGAACCAGCCGCTGCTCCCGAACCGGCCGCTGCTCCCGAGCCGCAAGCGGCGGAAGAAAAGCCGGCGCCGCGCCCATGGCCCCCGGCCTCCGGCGCATCGGATCCGGCCGGCAAGGCCGAAGAGTCCGGCGACGGCGGTTCGGCCAGCGAGAACTAGAACGGCGGCGCGCCCGTCGCAATGGGTGCCAATACCGGCATTCGCACCACATGAGGAGGGGCGGGTTTGAAACCCGCCCCTATGTTCGGTGCGCCGAGCGCTTATTTTCGACCTTACAGCCCGGACAAAATCCGCCCCGCTTCGTTGATGAGGTCGGGGTTGCCGTTCAACAGGTCGTTGCGGGTCAATCGGTGCGTCTCGTCAGGCACCACGCCCAGATCCTCGAGCGGCAGGCCCGCGTTGTCGCCGACGCGGGTGGTGCGGCGAATGGCGACGCGCATGTTGGCGCCGTTCGGCAAGTCCTCGATGGGAGAATCGGGACCCGCCAACACGGTCTGCACCAGGTCGTGGGTGAAGACGTTGGCGCCGCCGGCCCCGGTGTTGTCGTCGACGCCCAGGATCGGGCCGAGTTTGTTGTCCTGGAAACCGGCCGCGAAGATATCGGTCGTGCTGTAGCACCGCCCGTCGGTGATCAGAATGACGTCGCTGTCGTAACGCTGCCCGATCGCGTTGGTGACTTCCGGTGGCTCGATCGGGAATCCTTGCGAATAGATGGCGGCGGTCAACAGCGATAGCTCCATCGAACGCACCCATTTTTTGGCGAAACCACCCAAGGCGTTCGACTTCGCGACCTCCAGTGTCAGATCGGTGTTGATGAAGTGCAGGCGCTCGGCCTCGACCGGGTGATTGCTGAAAAGTTGCAGCATGCGCTCGCCGCTGGTAATGAAGCCGCCGCCGTTGCCGCGCACGTCGATGATTAGCCCATTTTGCGAGACGAGCCCGAGGATACGTTCTAGCTCGGGAATGAACTGGCTGGGGCTCCGCGAAAATGTTCGGATGCGAATGTACCCGAACGTGCCGTGGTCGGTATCGACGTCCTTGAACTGAAAAACGTCTGGAAAGACGCTGTTTTCGGCTTTGAAGGTTTCCATTTGGTCCGCGGCGGCGTCGCCCCGTGCGGCCATGTCGGCCACATCCTGAACCAGGAAATTGGCCTCGCGCGCGAACAAAAGTTTCCGTGCCTGATTGGTCAACTCCAGGTTCAGATCCACCCCCACGGCGACGGCATCCTCGTCGGCGGCCCCCGACGGGTCGGTGGTGCCGAACCCGCTCTCCGGGTCAGGTCGGAACACCTGCCATGGCAAGCGGATTTCCAGCGCGTTGCCGTTATCTTCGTAGCCGACATCGACCCATTCGGCGTCGGGCGGCAGCGATTGGCTCATGGGACGCACGGTCATGGCGTCCAACCCGCGGACGTGCCGCGCCGCTTCGTTGCTGCCGGCTTCGCGGTCGGCATTGATCGCCACCGCCCGCTCGATCGGCACACCGCTCCAACGCGTCACCTCCACGCCCGGCGCGAAGGTGGAGTGCGTGAAGCCGACCAGCATGCGCGTGACGACGTAGCGGCGCTCGCCGTTCTGGTAATACTCCTCCATCAGGAACGGCAAGAACGCGGTGTGCTGGTTGTAGGGTGCGGGCAGGATGTAGTTGGTGTGCAGATCGCGTAATTCCTTGAAGATCGAGATCATCTCATTGTGGAATTCGCGCTCGGTGACCGTGCCCAATTTGCGCCGCAGCAATTTTATCCGCTGCACCGGATCGACCGCGTGCATCGCGCGTTTCAGCGGCAGGTGCACAAAGATATCGTCGATGAGCGTCAATGCCTGGCCGACGATTGTCCTGCGTTGTGCCGGCGTCAACTCGCCCGTCGTCGCCAAAAAATCGGGTAGCGTCGTGATCGCGCCGAGTTGCGGGTTCGCGGCCTCGACGCCATTAAGTTCGGAAAAGTCGCTGGTGGTCATGGCATGGGCCTCCCTGTAACGATGTCGTCAGTCGCGACACACGCACCATACGGAGGCTCAGATGGCAAAAATCAGGTCGTCTGGCCCGGTACCATGCAAGGCCGCAATATTCCCCATCCCCAATTTGCCATTGGAATATTTTATCGTTGGAGGTGCCTACCATCTTATACTAGTTACTGATAATTGTAAAATAAATCAGTATTTATACCGTATGGAAGGTAGCCTGCGGTGGAGAAGATGCGCGTCGAGGCGCTGCTTCGTGGCTCTTTATCCTTCGACAAGCTCCGGATGAAGTTTGCTTTGAACGAAATAGGACTTCACCCTAAGGAGGGCGGCACTCCCGTCGCGAAGGGTGCCAATAAGGCTCTACGCACGCCTCACTCCCCCACCGGCACGGTGTAATTGAGCGGCAGGCGGCCGCCGTCCACGTATATGGTCTGGCCGGTGATGTAGCTCGATTCGTCGCTCGCCAGGAATACGGCGACCGAGGCGATCTCCTCGACCGTGCCGAGCCGGCCGAGCGGCGTGCGCGACATGATGGTGCGGCGCGCCGCCTCGTCGGCCATCACCACTTGGGCCATGTCGGTATCGATGGTGCCGGGGCCGATGGCGTTGACCCGGATGTTGTGCTCGGCCAGCGCCAGCGACATCACGCGGGTGAGCTGCATCACCCCGCCCTTGCTGACGTTGTAGGGAATCTGGTTGCGGATCGCCAGGATCGCGTTGACCGAGGACATGTTGACGATGGCGCCGCCACGTCCCCGCGCCACCATCCGCCGCGCCGCCGCCTGGCCGACCAGGAACGGCCCCTTGAGGTTGACCCGCAGCACCCGGTCGAAATCGTCCTCGGCCAGGTCCAAAAGCTCGTCGCTGTGGATGATGCCGGCGTTGTTCACCAGAATATCCACGCCGCCATGGGCCTCGACCGTCGCCGCGACGAGCGCTTCCACCTGCGCCTTGTCGCCCACGTCGCAGGCGATGAAGCGCGCCTCGCCGTCGCGGGCCAATTCGGCCGCCGTCGCCGCTCCGAGGCCAGCGTTGATATCGGCGAGCACGACCTTGGCGCCTTCGCGGACGTAGGCTTCGGCGATGGCGCGGCCGATTCCCCGGGCCGCGCCGGTGACGATGGCAATTCTGTCTTGCAGCCGCATGTGTCTCTAATCCCCCGCGCCGAAGACGATGCCCTGGGCCAGGGGCAAATCCTCGGAATAGTTGACGGTGTTGGTGGCCCGGCGCATGTAGTTGCGCCACGCGTCGGAGCCCGATTCGCGGCCGCCGCCGGTCGCCTTCTCGCCGCCGAAGGCGCCGCCGATCTCGGCGCCCGAGGGGCCGATATTGACGTTGGCGATGCCGCAATCCGAGCCCTCGGCGGAGAGGAAGCGCTCGGCCTCGCGCAGGTCGGTGGTGAAGATGCAGGACGACAGGCCCTGGGTGACATCGTTGTGCATGGCGATGGCTTCGTCCAGCGCGGAATACTTCATGGCGTAGAGCAGGGGCGCGAAGGTCTCCTGGCGCACCGTCTCGGTCTGCTCGGGCATTTCGACGATGGCCGGGCGCACGTAAGCGGCGTCGGGATGCTCGTCCGCGAGCACGCGCTCGCCGCCGAAGATTTGGCCGCCCTCCTTGGCCAGGGTGGTCAGAACCGCGCGCATGGATGCGAGCGCGCCGGAATCGATCAGCGGCCCCACCAGCGTATCGGGCGCCAGCGGGTCGCCCACGGAAATGCTGCCATAGGCGGCCTTGAGGCGGGAGATCAGCGCATCAAAGATGTCCTCGTGCACGATCAGGCGGCGCAGCGAGGTACAGCGCTGGCCGGCGGTGCCGACGGCGCTGAACAGGATCGCGCGCACGGCCAGATCGAGGTCGGCGCTCGGCGCCACGATCATCGCGTTATTGCCGCCAAGCTCCAGCAGTACCCGGCCGAAGCGGGCGGCGACGCGCGGGCCGACCGCCTCGCCCATGCGGCAGCTTCCGGTGGCGCTGACCAGGGCGATGCGCGGATCGTCGGCCAGTTGCGCGCCGGTCTCGCGCGCGCCGATGACGATCTGGCTCAGCCCGGCGGGCGCGTCGCCGAACCGCGCCAGCGCTTTTTCGAAGATCGCCTGGCAGGCCAGCGCCGTGACCGGCGTCTTTTCCGAGGGCTTCCACAGCACCGGGTCGCCCGAGACGATGGCCAGCGCGAAGTTCCACGACCACACCGCGACCGGGAAGTTGAACGCCGAGATGACGCAAACCGGGCCCAGCGGGTGCCAGGTCTCCATCATCCGGTGGCCGGGCCGTTCAGAGGCGATGGTCAGGCCGTAGAGCTGGCGCGAGATGCCGACGGCGAAGTCGCAGATGTCGATCATCTCCTGCACCTCGCCGAGCCCTTCGGGCAGGATCTTGCCGCATTCGAGGGTCACCAGCCGGCCGAGCGGTTCCTTGTGCGCCCGCAGCTCCTCGCCCAGGAGGCGGATCAGCTCGCCGCGCCGGGGCGCCGGCACCGCGCGCCATTCCATGAAGGCCGCGTGCGCGGTGGCGATCTTGGCCTCCGTGCCCGCCTTGCTATCGCTTTGGACGCGCGCGAACTCGGCGCCGTCGATCGGCGAATGGACGGCCAGATCGCCGTCCTTCAGCGTCCT
>CBDVDY010000243.1:0-4704 GCA_965372875.1 uncultured Alphaproteobacteria bacterium
CGGCCGCCGATCTCGGAATATTCGCCCTCGTTGTTCTCGCGCACGATCAGGTAGTCGATGTCGCCCGGCGCGCGGCCGGCGAGCGGCGGGTCGATTCCGGGAAACAGCCGCACCGGGCGCAGATTGACGTACTGCCGAAACTCGCGGCGGATCGGGATCAACAGCCCCCACAGCGAGACGTGGTCCGGCACGCCCGGGAATCCGACCGCGCCGAGAAAAATGGCGTCGAACGGGCGCAGCTGGTCGAGCCCGTCCTCGGGCATCATGCGGCCGGTCTTGGCGTAGGTCTCGCAGCTCCAATCGAACTCGTGCCACTCGAACGCGATGCCGAACTTGCTCGCCACTTTCTCGAGCACGCGGATGCCTTCGGGCACCACTTCGGCGCCGATGCCGTCGCCGGGGATGACGGCGATTTTGTGGCTGCTCACGAGCTACTCCAGGCTTAGTTCGAAATACCGCAGTTGCTCCGCGGGGCTGGGATAATAGGGCGGTATCTCGACGAATCCCAGATCGCGATACAGCGCCTGGGCCGCGCCCATGGTCGCCTCGTGGGTATCGAGGCGCAGCGCCGCATAGCCCGCCTCGCGGGCGGCGGCGATGGCGGCTTCGGCCAGCCGCCGGCCGAGCGCGCGGCCGCGGCAGGCGGGCCGCACGTAAAGCCGCTTCATCTCGCAACGCCCGTCCGTCAGCGGCCGCAGGGCGACGCAGCCCGCCACCTCGCCGCCGGCGCGGGCCAGCAGCAGCCGTCCCGCCGGCGGCGCGTAGGCACCGGGCAAGCCAGCGAGCTCGCCGTCGAAATCCTGGAAATCCAGATCGAATTCCAGCGCCTGGGCGTATTCGAGGAAGAGCCGCTTGACCGAAGCGATCTCGTCGGCGCCGGCGGCGGGCGCGATGATAATTCCGTCCCTGGCGCCGTCCGCGCTCAAAGCCGGAGCGTGCCCGTCATATAGGTGACGGCCTGGCCGGCGATGGTCACCCGGTCGCCCTTGTCCTGGCACCAGAGTTCGCCGCCCCGGGCGGAGATTTGCCGAGCGAACATCCGGCTTTTGCCGAGGCGCTTCGCCCAGTACGGAATCAGCGTCGCGTGCGCCGAGCCGGTCACCGGATCCTCGGGCACCCCGGCGCCGGGCGCGAAAAAGCGCGAGACGAAATCGCAGTCCGAACCCGCGTCCGTGCCGGGTGCGGTGGCGATCACGCCCATCACGTCGATCTCGGCCACGCGCGCCATGTTGGGCGCCAGCGCGCGCACCTGTGCCGCGCTCTCGAACACCGCGAAACCATCGCGCGCGGCCAGCACTTCCGCCGGCTCGGCGCCGAGCGCCGCGCCCATGCCGTCGAGACCCTGGCGCGCCGTCGGCGGGCGCGACGGGAAATCCATGGCGATGCGCTCGCCGTCGCGCGTGATCGTCAGCGTATCGCCGATCTGGGTACGGAACAGGACCTCGTCGCGGCCGCTCTCGAGATGCTCGAAGATGACGTGCGCACTGGCCAGCGTCGGGTGCCCGGCAAGATCGATCTCCATGGTCGGCGTGAACCAGCGGATGTCGTAGTCCGCGCCGTTGGCAACGAAGAACGCGGTCTCGGACAAATTGTTCTCCGCCGCGATGGCCTGCATGGTCGGCTCGTCGAGCCACGAATCGAGCGGGCACACGGCGGCCGGATTGCCGCCGAACGGGCGGGCCGTAAACGCGTCGACCTGGTAGATCGGGATCTCCATCGCGCGGTCTCCTCAGAGGGTGATGACGCCGATCTGGTTGGTGATCGCCGGGCCCGCGACGGCGACCCGCTCGCCCCTCGGCGTGGCGATCAGCTCGCCGCCGCGGGACGAAATCTGCCGCGCCCGCAGACTCTCCTTGCCCAGCCTGCCGGCCCAATAGGGCGCCGCCATGCCCTGGGCCGTGGCGGTGACCGGGTCTTCGGGCACGCCGGTGCCGGGCGCGAAAAAGCGCAGCACGTAATCGATTTCCGGCGCGTCGCCGGGCGCCGTTGCGATCACGCCGCGTATGTCGAGGGCGGCGAGCTTTTCCATGTCGGGCGCCAGCGCGGCGATTTCCGCCTCGGATTCGAACCTGGCCAGCGCGTCGAGCGCCGCCAGCACCTCGACGGGCCGGGCGCCCAACGCCTCGGCCACCGCGTCGGCATTTCCACTCGGCTCGGCCGCGAAGGCGGGAAGCTCGATCTCGATCATGCCGTCCGCGCGCACCGCGCCGAGCGCCCCGCCCTTGGTGTGGAAGGTGACGGATGTGCGTCCCGGCTCGAGGTAGTCGAAGATCACGTGCGCCGAGGCCAGGGTGGCGTGACCGCAAAGCGCCAACTCTCCGGCCGGGACGAACCAGCGCAGATCGTAGTCGCCGCCGTTGGGCATGAAAAACGCCGTGTACTTGTTGTGCTCGATGGCCATGGTGTGCAGCCTCTCGTCGTCGAGCCAGGCATCGAGCGGGCAGACGCAGGCCGGGTTGCCGCCGAACGGGCGATCGCTGAAGGCGTCGATCAGGTAGAATTGTATCTCCATGGCGCCGCCTCAGGGCTGCAAAATCATGTAGGTGCCGGAGCCGCGGGCGTAGATTGTGCCGTCTTCGCCCACCACCTCGGCATCGGCGACGGCGATGCGGCGGCCGCGCCTGACCACGCGTCCCTCGCAGCGCACCGGGCCGGTGTTCTCGGTCATGGCGCGGAAATATTCGATCTGGAGATTGATCGTGGTCTGTCCCACGCCCGCCGGGCTCTGGCTCGAGATGGCGCAGCCGGTCGCCGTGTCGATCAGCGCCGCCGCCAGGCCGCCGTGAACGATCCGGAACGGGTTCAGATGATGCTGGCCGGGTTCGCAGGTGACGACCGCCGTGCCGTCGCCGACCTCGCTGATACGGTAGCCCAGGGTTGCCGCGATCGGCGGCAGCGGAACCTCGCCCCGGATCGACGCCTCGAGTAATTCGCGGCCGTGCATCGTGCTTTCGGCGCGCGGCACGGAGTTGGGGTCGATCCAGCTCGTGGCGCGGCTGCGGGTCGTCGGTTTGGTATCGTCCATGAAGCAATCCTTGTGGGGGGGTGGGGGCGACGCCAGCCGTCGCGAAGGCGGGGCCGCTTTGCGCCGCCATCACGCCCGAGGGTACGCGCGGTGCGCCGCTATTCGTCGAAAACGATGTTGACGCGCCGGTTCTGGCGTCCCTTGTTCTCGATCTTGCGCACGCGGACGCGGCCGATCTCGCCCGTCGATTTGACGTGGGTGCCGCCGCAGGGCTGCAAATCGACGCCGGCGATCTCCATCAGCCGCACCTTGCCCTGGCCCGAGGGCGGCTTCACCGACATGGTGCGCACCAGTTCGGGCTGGGCGGCCAGCTCCTCGTCGGTTATCCAGCGCGGCGCGGCAGGGTGGTCCTCCGCGATCAGGCGGTTGAGTTCGGCGGTGATGTGCTCCTTGTCGAGCGACGTGTCGGGCAGGTTGAAATCCAGCCGCGCCTTTCCGTCGCCGACCTGCCCGCCGGTCACGTCGCCCTCGATGATCGCGCACACCAGATGCATGCAGGTGTGCATGCGCATCAGCCTGTGCCGGCGCTCCCAGTCCAGTTCGGCGGTCACCGTCTCGCCCTCGGCGAGCACCTTTGCGCCATCTTCCGGCACATGCACGTGGGCGCCGGTGGCCTTGATCTTACGCGCGCCGGCGATGCGCACCTCGCTTCCGTCGGCGCGGCGCAGCAGCCCGGTATCGCCCGGTTGCCCGCCGCCTTCGGGGTAAAACACGGTCCGGTCGAGCTCGATGCCGTTCTCGTCCACCCTGGTCACCGTCGCCTCGCAGCTTTTGGCATAGGCGTCGGCGCGGAAGATTTCCTCGGTCACGTGACTGCCTCCCTAGTCCTCGGCGCCGGCGAGTATACGCCCATACAAATCGATGTCGATATTGCCGCCCGAAAGCACCAGCCCGATGCGCTTGCCCCGCATCGCCTCGCGCTCGTTGAGGAGCGCGGCCAGCGGCGCGGCGCCGGCGCCCTCGGCGATATTGTGGGTGTCGGTGTAGTAATGGCGCATGGCGGCCATGATCCCGGCTTCGCTCACGGTCAGCACCCGGGAAGCGCCCCTGTTGATGATCCCGACCGCCACCGCCACCGGCACCCGGCAGGCGACCCCGTCGGCCATGGTGTCGGCCGAGTTGGTCGAGACGGGCTTGCCCGATTTGAACGACAGCGCGTATGTCGGCGCGTTTTCGGCGACCACGCCGATTACTTCGGTCGCCATGCCGAGCGCGTCGCGCGCCGCGATCACGCCGGAAATGCCCGATCCCAGGCCGATCGGCACGTAGATTGCGTCGAGATCCCCGGCCGCCTCGAAGAATTCGAGCGCGTAGGAGGCGACGCCCCGGACCAGCAGCGGATGGTAGGACGGGAACATGTGCAGGCCGCGTTCGGCCGCCAGCGCCTCGGCGTGCTCCAAGGCGGCCTGGAAATCGTGGCCGTGTTCGACCAACTCGCCGCCGAAGGCGCGCATGGCCGCGTTCTTCTCGCTGCTGTTGCCGCGCGGCACCACCAGCGTGGCGTCGAGCCCGGCGCGGCGCGCGGCGAAGGCGACGCTCTGCCCGTGATTTCCCCTCGTGGCCGCGACCACGCCTTCGACCTCCGGCTGGGTGCGCCGCAGATCGTCGATGTAGACCAGCCCGCCGCGCACCTTGAAGGCGCCGATCGGCGTGTGGTTCTCGTGCTTGACCCAGACCTC
>CBDVDY010000244.1:0-4689 GCA_965372875.1 uncultured Alphaproteobacteria bacterium
GGGAGAGTGTGGATGGCCGATTTTCCCAAGATGACGCTCGAAGACTGGGCCAGGCTCGCGGCCGGGGAACTCAAGGGCGGCACCGCCGACGACCTCGTCTGGCGGACGCTCGAGGGCATCGACGTCAAGCCGCTCTACACGGAAGCCGATCTGGCCGAGCTCGAGCATCTCGACACCATGCCGGGCTTCGCGCCCTATGTGCGCGGCCCGCGCGCCACCATGTACGCCAACCGGCCCTGGACCGTGCGGCAGTACGCCGGTTTTTCGACGGCCGAGGATACCAACGCCTTCTTCCGCGAAAACCTGGCGGCGGGGCAGATGGGGCTGTCGGTGGCGTTCGATCTGGCCACCCACCGCGGCTACGATTCCGATCATCCCCGCGTCGCCGGCGACGTCGGCAAGGCCGGCGTCGCCATCGATTCGGTCGAGGACATGAAAATCCTGTTCGACGACATCCCGCTGGACAGGATGAGCGTGTCGATGACCATGAACGGGGCGGTCCTGCCGATCATGGCGGCGTTCATCGTCGCCGGCGAGGAGCAGGGGGTGGCGCCCGAGGCGCTCTCCGGGACCATGCAGAACGACATCCTCAAGGAGTTCATGGTCCGCAACACCTACATCTATCCGCCGGCGCCCTCGATGCGCATCGTCGCCGACATTATCGAATTTGCGGCCAAGCGCATGCCGCGCTTCAACTCGATCTCGATTTCCGGCTACCACATCCAGGAGGCCGGGGCGACGGCGGTGCAGGAACTCGCCTTCACGCTGGCCGACGGCTGGGAATATGCGCGGGTGGCGACGTCGCGGGGCCTCGAGATCGACGAATTCGCGCCCAGGCTGTCGTTCTTCTTCAACGTCGGCATGAACTTCTTCATGGAAATCGCCAAGCTGCGCGCGGCGCGACTCCTGTGGGCGCGCATCGTCGCGACCTTCGGGCCCAAGGATCCGCGCTCGCTGGCGCTCCGGACCCATTGCCAGACCTCGGGGGTGAGCCTGACCGAGCAGGATCCCTACAACAACATCGTCCGCACCACGATCGAGGCGATGGCCGCGGTGCTCGGCGGCACCCAGTCGCTGCACACCAACTCGTTCGACGAGGCGCTGGCGCTGCCGACCCCGTTTTCGGCGCGCATCGCCCGCAACACCCAGTTGGTGCTGGCCGAGGAGAGCGGCATTTCGCGCGTCGTCGACCCCCTGGGCGGCAGCTATTACCTGGAGAGCCTGACCGCCAGCATCGCCAGCGAGGCCTGGAAGATCATCGAAGAGGTCGAGGCAATGGGCGGCATGACCAAGGCGGTCGAAAGCGGCATGCCCAAGCTGCGCATCGAGGAATCGGCGGCGCGGCGCCAGGCGATGATCGACAGGGGCGAGGAGGTCATCGTCGGCGTCAACAAGTACCGGCCCGAGAGCGAAGATCACGTCGACATCCTCGACATCGACAACCCGAAAGTGCGCGACCGGCAGATCGCGCGGCTCAAGGAAATCAGGGCCAGCCGAGACGAAGCCGCCTGCGATGCGGCGCTCGACGCGCTCGGCAAGGCCGCCGCGGGCGACACCAACCTGCTGGAGCCCGCGATCGCCGCCGCGCGCGCCCGCGCCACCGTGGGCGAGATGTCGGATGCGCTGGAAAAAGTCTTCGGCCGCCACCGCGCCGAGGTGCGTTCGATCTCGGGCATCTATGGCGCCGCCTACCAGGATGACGAGACCTTCGCGGCGATCCAGGGCGAGGTCGAGCGCTTCGCCGCCGAAGAAGGCCGCCGGCCGCGCATGCTGGTCGCCAAGCTCGGCCAGGACGGCCACGACCGCGGCGCCAAGGTGATCGCCACCGCCTTTGCCGATCTCGGCTTCGACGTCGATATCGGTCCGCTGTTCCAGACACCGGAGGAAGCGGCGCGGCAGGCGGTCGAAAACGACGTCCACGTGGTCGGCGTCTCGTCGCAGGCCGCCGGCCACAAGAAGCTGGTCCCTGAATTGGTGGCCTCGCTGCGCGCCCAGGGGGCCGAGGACGTGATCGTCATCTGCGGCGGCGTGGTGCCGCCACGGGACCACGACATGTTGCGGGCGGCCGGCGTGCACGCGATCTACGGCCCCGGCACCAATATCCCCGCCGCCGCCGGCGAGGTGCTCTCGCTCATCCGCCGCAAGCGCAAGGCCGCCTGAGCGATCGAACGCATGGGTCAGGAGCGGCCGCGCTCGCTGCTTCCGAATACGAACACGCCGATCAGCATATCGACCGTCTCGCCGTCGCTCGCCAGCGGGCACATCAAGCGCTCGTATTCGATGTGTTCCCGGCCGGGAAAAGCCAGGGCCTCGCGCCAGTAATGCGGCTCGCCGGATTCGACGATTTGGGTGTAGGTGGCGCCGATCTTGGCCGCCGCCTCCGGCGAAAAGACCTCGTCGATCGTGCGGCCGGTGAAATCCTGCTGGTTGAACTCCTGGTGTTCCGTGC
The DNA here is from genome assembly GCA_965372875.1 of uncultured Alphaproteobacteria bacterium. Classification (GTDB taxonomy): domain Bacteria; phylum Pseudomonadota; class Alphaproteobacteria; order CBDVDY01; family CBDVDY01; genus CBDVDY01. Next base: position 2,450 of record CBDVDY010000244.1, read on the forward strand.
CGAACAGGCGAAATCGGAAGCGCGGGCCGTCATCCGTCCGCTCGACGTCGAGCAGGCAGATTTTCGGCAGGATTTCGGGAATATCCAGCGGATCGACGTCGCTTCGACCCGGAATATTTCCGCCCTTGAATTTCGACAGCCAATAGTCGTAGAGCCGCTGCAGGGCGGGGTGGTCGTATTTTTTATTGGCGGGCATGAATTTCCGCCGTTTCTGTTGACCGACTTCGAACGGAATTCTAGGCGAGTAAGGTCCGATCGTCCAGCAAATCGTCCGTGTTCGGACAATTCGGCCCGGCCCGCCCGGGCTTGTCCCGGCGCGGGCCGCGCACCATCTTGCCAGGGGCGACGCCCGGCCGCGCGCGCCGCCGAGCCCGCCGTCCGAAACCGCCACGCCGAAGCCCCGCCCCATGGTCAGAAGACCCGAACCCACCACCGAACCGTCGCCCCCCGGATATGGACGCCGCGCGCTGGCGACGCTGCTGCCCTACCTCTGGCCCGGCCGCGGGTTACCCAGCTGGCTCGAGCTGCGCGGCCGCGTGGCGCTGGCGATGACGCTTCTGGCGGCGGCCAAGCTGGTCAACGTGTACGTGCCGATCCTGTACAAGGAGGTCGTCGATCTGCTGGCCGGCGAAGCGGCGCCGGTGATCGTCATCCCGCTGGCCTTGCTGGTCGCCTACGGCGTCCTGCGCGTCGCCACCGTGGCTTTCAGCGAGTTGCGCGACGCGGTCTTCGCCAAGGTCGCCCAACGCGCCATCCGCACCGTGGCGCTCGAGACCTTCCGGCACCTGCACCGGCTGGCGCTCCGCTTCCACCTCGACCGCCAGACCGGCGGTCTGTCGCGGGCGATCGAGCGCGGCACCAAGGGTATCGAGTTCCTGCTCACCTTCATGCTGTTCAACGTGCTGCCGACGCTGCTGGAGATATTCCTCGTCTGCGGCATTTTATGGGCGCTCTTCAGCGTCTGGTACGCGCTCGTCACCTTCGTCACCATCGCCGGTTATATCGTTTTCACCATGATGGTAACCGAATGGCGGCTCAAATACCGCCGTGCCATGAACGAGACCGACAGCGAGGCGACGACCCGCGCCATCGACAGCCTGCTGAACTACGAGACGGTCAAGTATTTCGGCAACGAGGAACACGAGGCGCGGCGTTTCGACGACGCGCTGCAGCGTTACGAGCACGCCGCCGTGCGCAGCAAGACCAGCCTCTCGGCGCTCAACGTCGGGCAGGGCGTGATCATCGCCATCGGCCTTACTATTATCATGGTCATGGCCGCCCGAGGCGTCGCCGGCGGTACCATGTCGATCGGCGAATTCGTGCTGGTCAACACCTACCTGATTCAGCTTTACCTGCCGCTCAATTTCCTCGGTTTCGTCTACCGCGAGATCAAGCAATCGCTGGCCGACATGGAATCCATGTTCTCGCTCCTGGGCGTCGACGCCGAGGTGCGCGACCGGCCCGACGCGAAACCGCTCGTGGTAAGCGAGGGCGCCGTCGCCTTCGAGCACGTCGATTTCAATTACGATCCGCGCCGGCCGATCCTGCGCGACGTGTCGATCGAGGTGCCGGCCGGGCGGACGGTGGCCATCGTCGGCCCCTCGGGCGCGGGCAAGTCGACGATCTCGCGCATCCTGTTCCGATTCTACGATGTCGGCGGCGGCCGCGTCACCATCGACGGCCAGGACATCCGCGACGTGACCCAGGAAAGCCTGCGCGCCGCCATCGGCATCGTGCCGCAGGATACGGTGCTGTTCAACGACACGGTCTATTACAACATCGCCTACGGGCGGCCCTCGGCCAGCCCGGCCGAGGTCGAGGAAGCCGCGCGCCTGGCCCGCATCCACGAATTCCTCATGGGCCTTCCCGACGGCTACCAGACGCGCGTCGGCGAGCGCGGGCTGAAGCTTTCGGGCGGCGAGAAACAGCGCGTGGCGATCGCCCGCACCATCCTCAAGCGGCCCAAAATATTGTTGTTCGACGAAGCCACCTCGGCCCTCGACACGCACACCGAGAAGGAGATTCAGCGCAGCCTCGCCGAGGTCTCGGCCGGGCGCACGACGCTGGTGATCGCGCACCGGCTTTCGACCGTGGTGGACGCCGACGAGATCGTGGTGCTCGAGGCCGGCCGGGTGGTCGAGCGCGGCCACCATGCCGAGTTGCTCGCCAAGGGCGGCTCCTACGCCGCCATGTGGGCGCGCCAGCAGGCCGAGGCGCGGGAGATCCCGGATATCGCGCCG
>CBDVDY010000245.1:0-4667 GCA_965372875.1 uncultured Alphaproteobacteria bacterium
TCGTCGAGGCCGACGCGCTCGCTCAGCAGCCGGTCCACCGGAAGCCGGCCCTGGCGATACATGTCGATGAAGCGGGGCACGTCGCGCTTGGGCACGCAGCTGCCGATATAGCTGCCCTTGATGGTCCGCTCCTCGGCGACGATGTTGACGTGCTGCACCCGGAAATCGTGCTCCGGGGGCGAGAGGCCCGCCGTCACCGTGGTGCCGCCGCGCCGCGTGATGCGGTAGGCGATGTCCATGGCGTCGACGGCGCCGGCCATCTCGAAGGCGAAATCGACGCCGCCGCCGGTGGCCTCGCGGATTTGCGCGACGCAATCCGGATCGCCGGCGTTGGCCGTGTGGCTGGCGCCAAGCTGCCGGGCCAGCGCCAGCTTCGAGTCGAGGAGATCGACGGCGACGATCTGTCGGGCGCCGATCGCGGCCGCCGCCAGAAGCGCCGATAGCCCGACCCCGCCGAGCCCGACGATCGCGACCGTGGCGCCCGCCGGCGTCCCGGCGGTGTTCAGCACCGCGCCCGAGCCGGTAAGCACCGCGCAGCCGAATAGCGCGGCTTCCTCGAGCGGCAGGTCCTTATCGATCCTTACCAGGGAATGGCGGTCGAGGACCGCGCGTTCGGCGAAGCACGAGACCCCGACCTGGTGGTTGATGTCCTTTCCGTCGAGGTGCAGCCGCCGGGCGCCCGAAAGCAGCGTGCCCGCGGCGTTCGCCACGGCCCCGGGCTCGCACAAGGCCGGCCGGCCCGCCATGCAGGGCAGGCAATGGCCGCACGACGGCACGAAAACCATGACCACGTGATCGCCGACCGCGAAATCGTCGACGCCGGCGCCAAGCTCCTCGACCACGCCGGCGGCTTCGTGGCCCAGAACCATGGGCATGGCCCTGGGCCGGGCGCCGTTGATCACCGACAGGTCCGAGTGGCACAGCCCGGCGGCCGCCACCTTCACCAGCACCTCGCCCGGCCCGGGCGGGTCGAGCTCCACCTCCTCGATGGCGACGGGACGGCTTTCGGCGTAGGGGCGCGCAAGCCCCATTTCGCGCAGCACCGCGGCCCTGACCTTCATCGCATCCTCCCTGCATATTCTTCGCGCCATCATGGCCCGCGCCGGAGGAGGAGGCAATAATGCGACCGCCGTCGCTTGTGGCCAGCGGGGCGAGGAGCCGGTACGGGTGGGTTTGAAACCCACCCCTACATACCGGTTTTTCGAGGCGGGAGGGTGAGGGGTCGGGGACAGGAGCAGGTAGGGGCGGGTTTCAAACCCGCCCGTACATACCGCTATCGCTTCAGACCGCTTCGAACATCGCCAGGCCGAACCAGCGGCGGGCGTCGGTCCAGGTCTCGGCGTGCGCGAGCCCGGTGGCGGCGAAGGCCGCTTCCACCTCGCCGAGGTCGAACTTGCGGCTGATTTCGGTGCGGATCGTCTCGCCCTCGGCCAGGGAAATCTCCAGCCCCAGCTTTGCCAGCGCGACGCGCTGCGCGCCGAGGCTCCGCAGATGCATTTCGATCTGGTTTTCGCGGCGATTGTAGATCGCTTCGTGGGCGAAGCGCGCCAGCTCGAAATTGCCGTCGAACCGGCGGTTCAGATGGCGCAGCATGTTGAGATTGAATTCGGCGGTTACGCCCTTGGCGTCGTTGTAGGCGGCCTCGATGAGGGGGATGTCCTTTTGCAGGTCGAAGCCCACCAGGAAATGATCGCCGGGCGAAAGCGCTTCGCGCACGCCGGCGAGAAAGGCAGCGACCTCCGCCGGCGCTAAATTGCCGATGGTGCTGCCCAGGAAGATCAGCAGCCGCCGGTCGTGCTCCCGCTCGGGCAGCGCGGCCAGCGCCTGTTCGTAGGTACCGATCAGGCCATGGATTTCGAGCTCCGGGACCGCGTCGAGCATGGCGCGCGAGCTGTCCTTCAATATCTCGGCGCTGACGTCGATCGGCGTGAAGCGCAGCGGACCCGCGCCCCCGCGCATGGCTTCGATCAGCCGCATGGTCTTGCGGGCGCTGCCGCTGCCGAGCTCCAGGAGCTCCGAGGGGCCGGCGCGGGCCACGATCGCCGGCGCGCGCTCGGCCAGGATCGCCTCTTCGGTGCGGGTCGGATAATACTCGTCGAGATCGCAGATCCGCTCGAACAGCTGGGAGCCGCGTTCGTCGTAAAAGTATTTCGGCGGCAGAATCTTGGGCGTCGCCGCGAGGCCCCGCACCACGTCCGCGCCGTCCTCCTCGCCGCCCCCCGCCTGGTCGAGCACCGTCCAACGGAAGCGCGGAATTTGCTCGTCTTGCCGAGTGCGGCCGGCCTTTGTCATGGGCTCTTTCTGATTTGTAGCGGGAGCCGCTGGTCAGACGTCGAGGTTGGTCACTTCGAGGGCGTGCGTCTGGATGAATTCGCGGCGCGGCTCGACCACCTCGCCCATCAGGGTCTCGAACAGCGCGCCCGCCTCGTCGGCGTGGCTGACCTTGACCTGCAGCAGCGAGCGGACGTTGGGATCGAGCGTGGTATCCCAAAGCTGATCGGGGTTCATCTCGCCCAGCCCCTTGTAGCGCTGGATCGAGACGCCCTTGCGGCCGAGCGCGAGGACCGAATCGAACAGCGACGTCGGGCCGGCGACGGTCGCCTCGTCGTCCTTCCATCTGAGCGTCCCGTGGCGCAAATAGGTCGCCTGCAAATCCTCGGCCTGATCATTGATGCGCTGGGCGTCGGCGCTGCGGATCACCGCGCCGTCGATGACGTGCAGCTCGCCGACGCCGCGCAGGGTGCGCATGAACTCGAGCCCGCCGTCGGCCAGCGCCGCCCCCTGCCAGCCGCGCTCGTGCCGCGGCGACATGGCGTCGAGTCGATTGGCGATATACTTGGCGGCCTCGGCGGCGCGGCCGGCGTCGGCCAGGATTTCGGGATCCAGCGCGCCGGCGATCGCCGCCTGTTCGACCACCGCGGCGTTGCCGACGTGGCGGTTCAGCGGTTGCAGCCGCGCCCGCACCGTGCGGGCCGCGTCCACGGTCTCGCGCAGATCCTTGCCGGCCAGCTCCCTGCCGTCGTGCAGCACGAAGACGGTGCCCTCGATCGCCGCGTCGATCAAATAATCCTCGAGCGCCGAATCGTCCTTCAAATAGACCACCGATTTGCCGCGCTTGGCGCGATAGAGCGGCGGCTGCGCGATGTACAGGTAGCCGTGTTCGATGATCTCCCGCATCTGGCGAAAGAAGAACGTCAAAAGAAGCGTCCGGATGTGACTTCCGTCGACGTCGGCGTCGGTCATGATGATGATGCGGTGATAGCGGGCCTTGGCGATACTGAAATCCTCGCGGATGCCGGTGCCCAGCGCCGTGATCAGGGTGCCGATTTCGGCCGAGCCGAGCATCTTGTCGACGCGCGCCCGCTCGACGTTGAGGATCTTGCCGCGCAAGGGCAGGATCGCCTGGAACTTGCGGGCGCGGCCCTGCTTGGCCGAACCGCCCGCCGAATCGCCCTCGACGATGAACAGCTCGGACAGGGCCGGATCGCGTTCCTGGCAGTCGGCCAGCTTGCCCGGCAGCGACGTGATGTCGAGCGCGCTCTTGCGGCGCGTGAGCTCCCGCGCCCGGCGCGCCGCGTCGCGCGCGGCGGCGGCCTCGACCACCTTGCCGATGATGCTTCTGGCCTCCGCCGGGTGCTCCTCGAACCATTGGCCGAGACGCTCGTTGACGAAGGATTCGACCGCCGGGCGCACCTCGGAGGAAACCAGCTTGTCCTTGGTCTGGGACGAGAATTTCGGATCCGGCACCTTGATCGAAAGAACCGCGGTGAGGCCCTCGCGCGCATCGTCGCCGGTGAGCGCCATCCTGTCCCTCTTTCCCACGCCGCCGCGGCTGGCATAGCCGTTGACCTGCCGCGTCAACGCCGCGCGGAAGCCGGCAAGATGGGTGCCGCCGTCGCCCTGCGGGATGTTGTTGGTGAAGCACAGCATGGTCTCGTGATAGCTGTCGTTCCATTGCATGGCGATGTCGAGGGTAATGCCTTCGGACGCCCCGGAAATGGTGATTGGCGGCTGGTGCAGCGGCGTCTTGGCGCGGTCGAGATAATCGACGAAGGCCTCGATGCCGCCCTCGTAATGCATGACCACTTCGTTCGGCTCGACGCCGGTCGCGTCGGTCAGCACCAGCGTCACGCCGGAATTGAGGAACGCCAGCTCCCTGAGCCGGTGTTCGAGGGTGGCGAATTTGAATTCCAAATTGGTGAACGTCTTGTCCGAGGGGGTGAACGTGATCTCGGTGCCGGTGCGCCCGCCGGACTCGCCCACTTCGGCGAGCGGCGCCTCCGGCTCGCCCCCCTTGAAGCGCATGAAATATTCCTTGCCGTCGCGCCAGATGCGCATGTCCAGGGTTTCGGAAAGCGCGTTCACCACCGAGACGCCGACGCCGTGCAAGCCGCCGGAAATCTTGTACGAGTTTTGGTCGAACTTACCGCCGGCGTGCAGGTGGGTCATGATCACCTCGGCGGCCGAGACGCCTTCTTCCTCGTGGATTTCCACCGGGATGCCGCGGCCGTTGTCGCCCACCGCGACCGAACCGTCGCCGTTGAGCGTGACCTCGACGCGGTCGCAGTAGCCGGCCAGCGCCTCGTCGATGGCGTTATCGACGACTTCGTACACCATGTGGTGCAGGCCCGAGCCGTCGTCGGTGTCGCCGATATACATGCCGGGGC
>CBDVDY010000246.1:0-4649 GCA_965372875.1 uncultured Alphaproteobacteria bacterium
GCTCAGGATGAGGAGTGCTGCATTGAACACTATGGCCCCCGCGCAAAGGTCTCCAGGATGAGGAGGCGCTAAGCGCCGTCTCGAAGCATCTTGCGTCCAGGCCGGAGACTTTTTCAGCACCCCCCTAGAACTGCAGCGAGATGTCCCGGTGCTCCGAGAGGCAGCCGACGATCGCCTTGACCTGTACCATGGGCAGGCGCGACTGCTGGCGCAGGCCGATGGTATCGCGGATCGCCGCCTGGTAGGCTTCCAGGCCCGGCAGCAACGACTCCCTGGCCTGCCCGCGCCAGGCCATCTCGGCATCATGCGCGGCCAGTGCCTGGTCGATCAGCGCCCGCGCCTTTTCCGGGTCCGGGACCTTGCTGCGCAGTGCGCGCCGCGCTTTGGCGACCAGCGAGCGGATTGCGCGCGCGCCCTCTACGGTGCCGACGGCCTTGGCTGTGGTCCTGATTCTCTCCGCGGCTTCTTCCGGGGCCGCGCCGGCAACAACGTCTTTCAGGGCTTCGATATCGGCACGAACGGCCTGCAACTCGTCGGTCGCGGCGATAATCGCGACGATCTCGCCAACCGGCTCATAGGCTTTATCGACGTTGCGGCGGTAGGTCCTGCGCGCCTTGTTTTCCTCGCGCTGAAGCACCTGGAAGGCCTTGCTCCGATCCGCCCAGCTCTGCGGGATCCGGGATTCGTGATCACTGCGTGTGGCCTGGAGCACTTTGATTTCGCCCTCAAGGGCCGGCAGGGTTGCCTTTTCCGCGTCGGAGGCGCTGCTCATGCGCGCTATGCTGCTCCTGATATCCTCGATCCCGGCGTCGACGCCGGCGATGTCCCGTTGAATCCTGCGGACCCGGTCGCGCAGCGGCTTATAAGCGTCCGCCGCGGCCGCGACCGCCGCTTCGGCCTCGCGGACTTTGCCGACCAGCGCAAAGGTCTGGCCGGCCATTTCGAACGACTCGGCCGCGCCACTCTGAAATTTCCCGGGCAGGTAGGAGAGATCGAGTTCCCGAGCCCTGTCGATGGCGGCCGTCAGCTCCGGCTGGCGCGCATCGTATTGCCGGAACAGATAATCCTCGAGGCAGAATTGCAGGCGCGGATTCCTCGGCGGCGGCGCCGTATCGGCGGCCAGCGACAGCCGGTTCGGAAGATAGTTCACCATCCAGGGTGTCGCGCCGACGATCGCAAGGCCCACCAGCTGCAGGCAGATGAATGCGACCACGCCCTTGTAGATCTGGATCGTGCGGACCGAGGGGGGCGCCACGCCACGCAGGTAGAACAGCGCGAAGCCGAAGGGCGGGGTGAGGAACGATGTCTGGATATTGAGGCCGATCATCACGCCGAGCCAGACCGCGGTGATGTTGGCGGATGGATCGGCGAGCAGGATCGGCGCGACGATCGGCACCACGACGACGGCAATCTCGATGAAGTCGAGGAAAAATCCCAGCAGGAATATCACCGCCATCACGATGACGAACTGGGTCCAGAAACCGCCGGGCAGGCCGGTCAGGAAATTTTTTACCAGATCCTCCCCGCCGAACCCGCGGAAGGCCGCGGTCAGCATCGCCGCGCCCAGCAGAATGATGAACACCAGCGCCGTGGTCTTGGCCGTCTCGACCATCACGCCGCGCAACGTATCTTCGATCTTCAGGGTGCGCCAGCCGCTCCAGACCAGCGAGGTGATGAAGGCGATGGCCGCGATCATCGCAAGGACAAGCACGACGGAATCCGCGCCGGTGTCGATTTTCTTGATATTGATCGGATGGATGGTGGCGATCGACGCCAGGGCAACAACCGACCCGACCGCCAGAATGGCGGGCCGGTAGGCGCCAGGTTGCCCCTCATACAGCCGATAGCCCGCCATCACCATCGCGCCGACCGCGCCGATGGCCCCGGCCTGGTTGACGGTGGCGACGCCCATGATGATGGAGCCCAGCACGACGAAAATCAGTGTCAGCGGCGGCGCCAGGATCATCAGGACCCGCTTTGCGAAATCAAAGTCGTACTTGCCCTTGAAATCGATGGCCGGCGCCAGGTGCGGGCGGAGCAAAGCGAACACCAGAATGAACAGCATGTAGATCGCGACCAGCACGAGCCCGGGAACGAAAGCGCCCATGAACATATCGCCCGCGCTGGTGGAAACGATGTCGAATTCCGACGGCATGGAAATCTTGCCGGTGGCCGCCTTGTAAAGGGCCTTGCGCGTGGAGGCCGCCTGGTCGACGGCGCTGGCAAGCTGGTCGGCCAGGATGATCAGCACGATCGACGGCGGAATGATCTGGCCCAGCGTGCCCGAGGCCGCGATGGTCCCGGCCGCCAGTGCGTTGGAATATTTGTTGCGCATCATGACCGGCAGCGAAATGAGGCCCATCGCCACGACGGTCGCGCCCACAATGCCCGTCGTGGCGGCCAGCAGCGCGCCGACGAAGACGACCGAAATGCCGAGCCCGCCCGGGACCGGGCCGAACAACTGGGCCATGGTTACCAGCAGGTCCTCGGCGATCTTGGAGCGCTGCAGCATGATGCCCATGAAGATAAACAACGGTATGGCGATCAGTGTATCGCGCTCAGCCTCCCAATAGATGCCGCGGAAATTGGTCACGCCGGCCGTGAGCCATTGCCACGGCCCGCCCTGGGCGAAGTAGGCGCTGGGATCGCCCGCGAACAGCCAGCCGCACAATGCCGCGGCGCCGATCGACAGGATCGCCGAGCCGGGCAGCGCGAACGCCACCGGGAACCCGGACCCCAGAGCCCAGATCATCAGAACGATCAGCAGCAGAAGGAAGACGAGTTCCATGGGCTATTTCCAGGGCTTTCTTCCGGTCATGGCGCGGGCGGGCCTTCCGGTTCGTGTTTGCCCGGATCGCCCCGGTAATCCGCTAATCCCTGCAGCGTGTAGGCGGCGAACTGGATCATCATCGTGATCGCGAATATCGCCAGATACGCCGCCAGCAGGTATTTGACGTACATGCCGAAACCCGACTGCGAGACTTCGAGCCGCAGGATGGGACTGGTGATAATGGCCGTCGACTGGCCCAGCCCGACGAGAAGGACGATCCAGCACAGCGGCAGGCCCAGAATCACCGAGCCCACGGCGTTGACGACGCCCTTGGTCTTCTCGGTAAAGCCCGAAAAAAGCACGTCGACCCGGACGTGGCCCTCCTCGAGCAGGGTATAGGCGCTGGAGAACAGGAACAGCCCGCCATACCAGAATCGCACCATGTCGCCCATGAAGGCCTGCTCGTACGAAAAGACAAAGCGCGAGACGACGATCTGCAACTCGGCCGCCACGACCAGCAGCGCGAGCCAGATGAATCCCAGCGTCCGCGTCACCGAGGCCAGCACCAGCGAGGTCAGAATCAGTGGGAAATGCAGGTAGGGCGCCCGGAACGCGTTGCGGCCGAACTGCGTGGTGAGGTCGGGGCCGACGAAGAATTCGAGCAATTCCTCGACCCGCAGGAAGGAAAGCAGCCCGTCCGCGAGTCCGATCAGGAACACCACCCAGAAAGCGAATCGCGCGATCCACGCGGCGATCGCGCTTATCGCCGCGTCGTCCTGGCGCAGCGTGCGATCCTGGTATTTCCAGACGAACACCGCCGGCCCCGCGACAGACCCGACATAGATCAGCACCTGCAGCCATGCCAACGCCGAGAAGTCCGGCCCGAATGCGGCGCCGGCGCCGGGCCATTTGCGCCAGAACGTGAGGTACACATCCAGCAGATAGGCGAACATCGTCCCGACGACGGCCCAGGCGAAAAAACGGTAAAGAAGAACCGAAATCCCCGCCGCAAGGCCGCCGGCGACTTTTCCGCTATCGGCGACAGACATTAAATTACAACCTTGAAAATCGTGGGACGGAGCTGAGCCCCGTCCCACGAATTATCAATACGGATCAGAGGCCAATCAGAGGCCGAGGACCCGGTTGCGCTTCAGCGAGTAGGCGATGTCCGAAAGTTTCATCCAGCCCGCCACGTTCGCGCGGGCGTCGGCAAAGCTGCCGTGGATCTTCTTCGCGAGTGCGCTGTGCGCGCGGGTTTCTTCCATGACCGCCGCGGCGGCTTCGCCGAAGCTGTCATAGACGTCGTCGTTGAACTCACGCAGCTTGACGCCGTGCTCGTCGATCAGCTTTTTCAGATAGATCGCGTTGTTCGCGTTGTTTTCGGCCATCTGCCATTCGCATTCCTGCTGCGCGGCCGCCTCGATGCTGAGGCGCTCGCCCTTGGTCAGGCTGCCCCACCATTTCTGGTTCATGCCGAACGAGATGAAGCCGCCGGGCTCATGCATGCCCGGGTAGTAGTAGTATTTGGCCGCCTCGTAGAACTTCATGAAGTAATCGTTGTACGGGCCGACCCATTCGGTCGCGTCGATCGCGCCGGAAACCAGGTTCTCGTAAATCTGGCCGCCCGGCAGGGAGACCGGCGAAGCGCCGACCTTGGCCATGACGTCGCCGCCAAGCCCCGGGATACGCATTTTGAGGCCCTTGAGGTCGTCGGTCGACTCGATTTCCTTGTTGAACCAGCCGCCCATCTGGACGCCCGTGTTCCCGGCGGGAAGGCACTTCAGATTGAAACCCGCCGCCAGTTCGTCCCAAAGCTGCTGACCGCCAAGGAAGTTGATCCAGGCGCTCATCTCGGTATAGGTCAGGCCGAACGGCACCG
>CBDVDY010000247.1:0-4648 GCA_965372875.1 uncultured Alphaproteobacteria bacterium
TCCCGCGCCAGCGCTTCGGCGCTGCCGGAGCCGGCGATATGGCCGTTGTCGAGGAGATAGCCGCGGTCGGCGATGGCCAGACCCTGCTTGGCGTTCTGCTCCACCAGGAGGACGCCGACGCCAGTTTCCCTGACCCGGGCCAGCGCGCGGAAAAATTCGCCGCAAAGCAGCGGCGAGAGACCGAGCGAAGGCTCGTCCAGCATCAGGATCGACGGCGCCGACATCATCGCCCGCCCGATCGCCACCATCTGCTGCTCGCCGCCGCTCATGGTCCGCACCACCTGCGTCCGCCGCTCCTCGAGGACGGGAAAGAGCGACAGCACCCGTGCCATGGCCTCCGCCTGGCCCGCCCGCGCGCGCTGGGGATAGGCGCCGAGGATCAAATTCTCCCGCACCGTCAGATCGGCGAAGATGCCGCGGTCCTCGGGCACCAGGGCGACGCCCGCCTCGACCACCTCGTGCGGCGGGCGGTGGGTGATCTCCCGCCCGTCCATGAGGACGGTGCTCTCGCCGGCGGCCGGAATCAGGCCGGCGACGGCGCGCAGGAAAGTGCTCTTGCCGGCCCCGTTGGCGCCGAGCATGACCACGATCTCGCCCGGTGCCACGGTCACCGAAGCGTTCTCGACCGCCCGGTGGCGGCCGTAGAAGACCGAGAGGGCGTGGACTTCAAGCATCGGAATCTCCGAGATAGGCGCGGATCACCTCGGCGTCGGCCAGCACCTCGGCGGGCGAGCCCTCGGCGATCTTGGCGCCGCTGTTCATCACAATGCAGCGGTCGCACAGGCTGCGGATGGCGTCCATGACGTGCTCGACGATGATGATCGTCCGGCCCTCCGCGCGCAGCGCCTCGATGAGCGCGATGCCGGTCCCGAGCTCGGTCGGGTTGAGGCCGGCGAGCCACTCGTCGAGCAGCAGCAGCCGGGGATCGGAGGCGAGCGCGCGGGCCAGCTCCACCCGCTTCTGGTCGATGTAGGTGAGCGCCGCCACCGGTGTGTCCCCGGCACCCTCCAGCCCGACCCGTTCGAGCAGCAGGCGTGCGTGCTCCTCGAGCGCCTTGCCCCAGCGCCGGCGGTGCCCGAAGACGCCACCGGCGGCGACGTTCTCGAGCACCGTCAGCGAGGGCAGCATGCGCACGATCTGGAAGGTGCGGGCCACGCCGAGGCCGGCGATGACGTTGGCCGGGCTGCCGGAAATCTCTTCGCCATGGAGGCGGATCGCGCCGGCGCCGGCCTTCAGCGCGCCGGAGATCAGGTTCATCATCGTCGTCTTGCCCGAGCCGTTCGGCCCGATCAGGCCCAGCACCTCGTTCTCGGCCAACTCGAACGACATGGCGTCGACCGCGACCAGGCCGGAGAAGCTCTTGCTCACGTTCTCGACGGCCAGCGCCATCGTCCCGGCGGAAGCGCTAGCCATGATCGCCCCTCCTGGCCCGGAGCGCGGACTCCACCAGGCCAACCACGCCGTTCGGCATCAGATAGACGATCAACAGGAAGGCGACGCCCAGCAGTAACGTCGTCTGCGCTGGAAAAAAGCCGGCGATCACGTCCCACAGCAGGATGAAGGGAATCACGCCTAAAATCGGCCCCCACAGCCGTTGCACGCCGCCGAGCAGGGCCATGATCACCACCTGGAAGGAGATCATCGCGCTGAAGGCGATGGACGGCTCGATATAGGTCCAGCGCGGCGCCAGTACCGCGCCGGTCACCGAGGCGATGGTACAGGAAACGACGAACAGGACGATCTTGGCCCGGGCCGTGTCGATGCCGGCATGGGCGGCCACCACCTCGTCGTTGCCGATGATGCGCAGCGCGAAGCCGAGCCGCGAGCGGCCGATGCGCCAGCCGACGAGGTAGACCAGGGCGGCCATGACCAGGAGCTGCCAGTAGATCATCGACTCGGTGATCTCCGTCAGGACGTAGAGCCCGCTGCTCGAGCCCATGGTGGTCTGCACCCAGCTCACGATCTGGCGGGTCAGTTCCGCCAGCCCCAGGGTGAATATGACGAAATAAACGCCCGAGAGGCGCAGCGTGGCCAGGCCCACGACCGAGGCGACGCCGGCGCCGGCAATTGCGGCCAGCAACACCAGCACGGGATAGGGCAGGAGGTCGATGCCGCCGCCGACCACGTACATGCCGAGCCCGAAGAAGGCGGCGGTGGCGAGCGAGATGTAGTGGGTCGGGCCGGAGAACAGCGTCCACGAGGTCGCCAGCACCGTGTACATGGCGATCGAGACGCCGAGCGAAAGCCAATAGCCGGTATCGAGCAACGGCAGGACAGCGACGGCGGCGAAGATCAGGCCGCCGAGAACCAGGCCGCGCCGCTCGCCGCCGCTCATGACGGCCGCGTCCCGAAGATGCCCTGTGGCCGGAACAGCAGGATCAGAATGAACAGCAGGTAGGCGGAAGCGAGCGTCAGGCCCGGGTCGACCAGGTTGGCCACCGCGGTCTCGGCCAGGCCGAGGATGAGGGCGGCGACGATTGTGCCGCGGATGTCGCGCACGCCGCCGAGGATGACGATGACCAACGCCTTCATGGTGAAGATCACGCCGACCGAGGCGTCGAAGGTCAGGAAGCTGCTGAGCAGCGCGCCGCCGGCGGCGGTCACCGCGCCGCCCACGGCGAAGGCCAGGGTCGAGGCCCGCGCGACATTGATGCCGACCAGCCCGGCGGCGGTCGGATTGACCGCGACCGCCCTCAGCGCCAGGCCCGCCCGGCTCCGGTTCAGCCAGGCGTAGAGCGCCACCGCCAGCGCCGTCGAGGCGAGGAAGGCGGTGATCCGGTTCAGGCCGTAGGGCTGGCCGAGGATGGTGTACGCCCGCGCCAGATAGGAGTAGCTGAAGTACTCGCCGCCGAACACGGCCAGCATCAGCCCCACGAATACGAAAGCCAGGCCGAAGGTGGCCAGGATGCTGTCGACGTCGAGCTGGCCCTGGCTTTTGGCGCGCCTGACCAGCGGCAGCATGAGGTAGCGGTAGATCGCCCAGTTCACGGCGAACGCCAGCGGCACCACGAGCACGGCCGAGAGCAGCGGGCTCACCTCGGCGCCGGTATAGAACCAGAACGCACCGAAGGCGCCGGCCACCAGGATCTCCCCGTTGGCCAGGTTCATGATCCGCGCCACGCCGTACTGCAGCTGCAGCCCCATCGCCATCAGGGCGTAGGAGCCGCCCAACAGGATGCCGACGATGATGATGTCCATGACGGGAGGTCAGGCGATGAGGTCAGACGATACGGGGCGCGCCGCCCGGCGCGGCAGAGTATCCGCGCCGGGCATCATGCATGCCGGGGTCTACCAGTTGGGCTTGAGCATGACCGGCTTGGCGCCGGCACGGCCGGTCGAGCTGACTCCGTAAAACACACCGTTCTGCCACTGGCCGACGGTCCAGAATTTCGAATTGTTCTGGTTCACGAACTTCATCGGACCGACCACGGTGTTGAAGGTCGTCTTCTTGATGTGCGCGATTACCGCCTTGCGGTCCTTCGAACCGACCGCTTCGATCGATTGCTCGAGAATCTGCAGGGTGGCGTAGACGACGGGGCTGGCCCAATAGTCCGGGGCCTTGCCGGTGACCTCCTTGTGGGCCTTGATGTAGGCTTTCATCGCCGGCGTGTCGGGGTTGATGCCGCCGGCGCCGAGGATGCCCTCCACCGACTTGCCGAACTTGCCTAAATAGCCCGGGAAAGCGGTCGCCACCGCGGTGTAGAAGGCCTTGACGTTGAGCCCCGCGATCTTCGCCTGCTCGGTCAGCCCAAAGGTATCCGGCGGGTACGACCAGGCGACGAAAGCGTCGGGGTTGGATGCCTTCGCTCCCCTGACCACCGGCGAAAGATCCTGCGTGCCCAGCGGATAGGATTTGTCGTAGACAATCTCGAAACCGGCTTTCTTGAACACCGGGCGGGCGGCCTTGGCCAGCTCGATGCCGAAAGCGTCGGCCACGTTGACCATTGCGATCCGCTTTCCGATTTTGCCGTCGTCCCGCATCTTGGTGAGAATATCGGCCACCGAGTTGGTGAACGCGCTGGTGGAGCCGAGGGTAAAGAAGATACCGGGATAGCGTTCGGTCAGAGACGGGATCTTGTCGGAAATCGAGGTCGAGGTGATTTGCGGATAGTTGTATTTGGCGAAGATCGGCGCCACGGCGAGGTTGAAGCCGGTGCCGTAGGGGGCGATGACAAAATCCGCCTTGTCCTGGGTCGCCAGCCGCTGCACCGCCTTGATGGTCTCGCCGGGGTTGGTCCGGTCGTCGTACTCGACCAGCACGATCTTGGCCCGGCCGCTCTTCAGTTTCAGCCCGCCCCTGGCGTTGACCTGGCTGACCCAGAGCTGGACGTTCGGCCAGTGGGTGATCGCCGCGCCGCCGGCCAGCGGGCCGGTTTTCGGCCCCACCGCGCCGATCTTGATGGTGTCGGCCGCCGCCTGCCCGTGGCCGATCAATCCGGCCAGGACACCCGCGACAACAAGTGTCAGTAGCGTTTTCCGCTGCATATCCTTTTCCTCCCTGTGCGCGCTTGCCGGGCTCCCACGCCCGGGATGTATCAATTAATTTGCAACCCAAATTAATCCCACGACTCCACCCGGCCTGTCCACCCGATTGGGCGGGGTACGTTTTGTCGGTTCCCTCAGGCCCCGGATTTAATCCGGGGCAGGC
>CBDVDY010000248.1:0-4641 GCA_965372875.1 uncultured Alphaproteobacteria bacterium
GGCATCCGTGTCCGGGCCGATGGAGGGATGGAGCGATGACCCACCGATATCCGCTGATCGACGTCAACGACGTCGCTATCGAAAAGCCGGTCCAGACCGAGGGTGGAGCGGGTCCTGAAATCCGCTTCCCGATCGGCGGCAACGTCGGCAGTTCGACGACGGCGGTCCACGTTCTCTATGGGCCGGGTTCGGCGCTCGGCAAACACGTGCACAACGATTGCGACGAAATCGCCATTCTGTTGCGCGGCCGCGGCATTGCCGGCCAGGACGGCGAGCGGGCCGAGATTCGGGCGGGACACTGCCGCCTGATCCCCAGAGGGGCCGAGCGATTTTTCGTCAACGCATCCGATTCCGAGGACGCGCTGGTCGTCGGTTTCCTGATCGGCGCGGCCGATCCCGCCGCCTCCGGCCTCGAGTATCGCGGCAAGGTGGGCGAGGCGGACCTGGGCGCGCCGCGGGCCGGTTTCAAAGATGGAATCATGGTTCATTTGGACGACGTGCGGCCGGAAAACATGGAGCAGGGGGACGGCTGGCTGATCAGCGACTTCCGCCTGCCCATCGGCGGGCACAACGGTTCGGCGTCGACCCTGTTCCGGGCCCGATTCCTGCCCGGCGCGGTGCACAAGAAGCACCGGCACGAGAAGTGCGACGAGATTTATTACATCATCAGCGGGCACGGCCTCGCCGGCGCCGGGCCGGACCGGGTCGAGGTGCGCGGCGGACATTTCCACTACATCCCCCGGGGCGTCGAGCACTGGCTGCACAATCTCAGCGAGACCGAACCCATCGAAGTGGTCGGAATCTACGTGCAGGCCGGAAGCATCGCGGAAACCGGCTACGTCTACATGGGCGACGTGAGCGCGGCCGATCTCGAGCGGCGCACCGATTAGAACGATGTTGAAGGCGGCAATTGTCGGACTGGGGTGGTGGGGCCGGCAGATCGTCGACTGCCTGCAGGGCAGCGACCGCATCGAATTGGTTCGCGGCGTCGATGTAGACCCCGGCCCGGCGCGGGAATTTGCGGACGCCAGGGACCTGCCGCTCGGCGACAGCTACGAAGAGGCCCTGGCGGCCACGGACGTCGACGCCGTTATCCTGGCCACGCCGCATGGTTTCCACGAGGCGCAGGTGTTGGCCGCCGCCGCCGCGAACAAACAGATATTCTGCGAGAAACCGCTGACGCTCACCGGTGCGGCGGCGGAGCGCATGCTCGGCGCCTGCGACGCGAAGGGGATCGTCCTCGGCATCGGCCACGAGCGGCGCTTTGAGCCCGCGCTCGAAGAGATGAAGCGCATGGCCGATGCCGGCGAACTCGGAACCCTGCTGCATATCGAAATCAACGCCTCGTACAACATGTTCGCCGGCGCCGGCGGCACGGGCTGGCGCCACGACCCGAAGCACGCGCCGGCGGGCACGTTCACCGCCCAAGGCGTGCATCTGACCGACTATATTCAAACCCTCGCCGGGCCGGTGGCGCAGGTGGATGCGCGCCTGTCGCGCCGTTCGCGGGACTTTCCCGCCGAAGACGTTCTCGCGATCCGGATGGCGTTCGAATCCGGCGTCACCGGCTTCCTCTCGACGATCGCGACCACGCCCTTCTATCAACGCGTCAGCGTGTTCGGCGATCGCGGCTGGGCGGAGTTGCGCGAGGTCTCGAACGTCGACAAGCCCGAGCCTTCCGTCCTGACCTGGCGCTTCATGGACGAGGTGATCCACACAAGCTCCCATGCCAAGGCCAACACCGTGCGCGCCAATCTGCACGCCTGGGCGGACGCGGTGGCAGGCGGAAGCCCATACCGCTTCAGCCGGCGGGAGAAACTCCACAACGTGCAAATCCTCGAGGCCATCGCCCTATCGGCGACGACCGGCAAGCCCCGCCCGGTCGGCTGAGCGCAGGGCCAGTTTCCCCGGCCCGGCGCTGGCGCCAGCCCCGATCTCCCAAATGAGCTCACGGCCCGGCGGGAACCGTGGCCGGCCCGTGGCCGTGGCGTTGTGACCAATGGCCGCTTGTCCACGCCCCCGGCGGCATATTAGAATTCATCAAAATTTCCCGCGTGCGACGCATGGCGGGTATTCCGGGAGGCCCAGGCCATGACACTGCCCGGCGAGAAGAAGCTCGGCGCTCTGTTCCAACCCGGCAGGCTCGGCGGGTTGACCAGTGGCAATCGTATCAAGTACGGCGCCTGCTGCGTCTCGAACTACAACACGCGCGACGGCTTCATCACCGCGCGCGAGCTCGCCCGCATGAAAGTGATCGCCGAGTCGGGCTGCGGCATCGTCACCAACCAGGGCGCCTATCCCGACCCCCTCGGCGAGGGCAAGGCCTACTTCCGGCAGATCGCCATCTACGACGACAAATTCCTGCCGCAGTTCGAGGAAATCGCCGGCTACATCCACGACGCCGGCGCGCTGGCGATCCAGCAGATCCTGCATTGCGGCCGCTACGGCGGCATCGATCTCGGCTACTGCGTGCAGCCGTCTGTCGTGCCCCAGACCCTGCCGCATTTCCGGCCGGCTAGAGAGATGACCAAGGAGCAGATCAGGACGTGCATCCAGCAGCACGCCGAGGCGGCGGTGCGCTCGGTCAAGGCCGGCTTCGACGGCACCGAGTTGCCTAGCTTCATGGGCTACATCATGGCCAACTTCAATTCGAAGTGGACTAACAGGCGCGGCGACGAATATGGCGGCGGGGTCGAGAACCGCGGCCGCTTCATGTGCGAGCTGATCGACGCCATCAAGCAGGCGACGCCGGACCATCCGCTGATCGTGCGGCTCAACGGCGCCGACCTGACCGACCGCTGGGGCGGCAACACCGAGGACGAGTGTTTCGAGCTGATGGAGATGGCGGCGGCGAGTGGCGTCGACATGATCAGCGTCACCGTGGGCTGGCAGGAGTCGCCCGAATCCTCGATCGGCCGCGACATCCCGCCGGGATACTGGAACCGACTGGCGGCGCGGGCCAAGAAACTGTTGCCGGACGTGCCGATCGCGTTCGGCCAGCGCCTGCCCAATCCGGTGGACGCGAACAAATGCGTCGAGGATGGCGTCTTCGATTTCTGGGAGGTCTGCCGGCCGCTGCTCGCGGACCCGGAGCTGATCCACAAGGCGCGCGAAGACAGGCTCGAGGAGCGCAAGGTCTGTATCGGCTCGCTCAACTGCCTTTCGCGGCTGTTCCGCGACCTGCCCTACACCTGCACCGTCAACCCGATGCTGGGGCACGAGGTCGAGCCCGAATACCATGTCACCCCGGCCGCCGTGGCGAAGAAGGTCATGGTCATCGGGGCCGGGCCCGCGGGCATGGAATGCGCCATCGCCGCCAGCAAGCGCGGCCACGATGTCACCGTGTTCGAGCGGGCCGCGCGCGTCGGCGGCAGCCTGTTCGGCTTCGCTTCCCACGATCTCGCCAACAAGAACGATCTGAAGCAGCTGATCCGCTACTACGAGGTCAACGCCGCAAGGTACGGTGTCGAGATCAGGTTCGATATTGAGGTCAGCGGCAAGCTCATGCGCGAGCTGCTGCACGAATACGATGTCGCCGTCGTCGCCGCCGGCGCGCGTGTCGAACCGAGCCTGCCGAACGGCCCGAACGCCGACGGGCTAGCCGCCAACGGGCTGGTCGCCAACGCCATGGACGTGGCCCTGGGCGCGGTCACTCCCGGCAAGCGGGTGGTCGTCGTCGGCGGCGGCAAGATCGGGCTGACGCTGGCGGAATCCCTGCGCAGCGGCGGCGCCGAGGTGACCATCGTCGAGCGCGCACGGCGCGTCGGCGACGATGTGTCGCCGACCTGGAAGTGGCGGCACACCACCTGGATCGACGAGCTCGGCATCGATGTGCTGTCCCAGACCCGGGTCGTGGCGGTCGGCGAGAACGGGGTCACGGTCGCGAACGGCGACGGCGAGGAGATGCAGCTCGAGGCCGACACGGTGATCGACGCCGACAGGCGCGTCGCCAACCAGGAGCTCTTTCACGACCTGCAATGGATGGTCGACGAGCTGCACGTTTGCGGCGATGCCCTTACCCCGCGCGGGCTCGATCAGGCGATTCACGAGGGCTACCGCCTGGGCTGCCGGATCTGATGCGATGATTACGGCGAACCCGGTGCTCTCGGACCTCGACGGCTGGCGGGCCCTGCTCGCCGGCAACGGCGAGGTGTTCGCCGATATGGTTCCCGGCGCGCGGATCGGTATCCTGCCGCGGCCCGATGCCGAGGTGCTGCGCGGCACCATGCTGGTCTGGGAGGCCAGCGAGGACGGCATGCGCGCGGAGATCACTCCCTTCGACGGCTACCAGGGATGCGGGGTGGATATGCTGTTCGTACCGGACGAGGACGCGCTGGCGGCGCTCCACGACAACGCGGCGCGCGACCCGTTGGCCATCATGCGGTCGCGGGTCCGCGACGGCAGCATCCTCTTCTACGTCATGAAACGGGGAAAGGAGCTTAGGGCGCTGGGCTACGAGGATTTTCTCGAATCGCTGGGGCTCGCCTACGTTGGCGCGTGCCGCTAGGGCGACGGGGCGGCAATGATATTCCACAATCCCGCCGGCGCCCCCGAACTCGCCTGCGACAAGTGCGGCTGCCGCTGGTTCGACCGCATGGCCAACGCCTGCTACGAATGCGGCGAGCCGGTCTCGGACGACGC
>CBDVDY010000249.1:0-4613 GCA_965372875.1 uncultured Alphaproteobacteria bacterium
GAAGCTCCTGTTGCTCGACGAACCGACGGCGGGCATGAGCCCCGAGGAAACCCGCGCCACCGCCCAGATGATCAAGCGACTCTCGCAACGCATCAGCGTCGTGCTGGTGGAGCACGATATGGATGTGGTCATGGGCATCGCCGACCGGATCTCGGTATTCCACCATGGCCAGATTATCGCCGAGGGAACGCCAGAGGAA
Source organism: uncultured Alphaproteobacteria bacterium (assembly GCA_965372875.1). Classification (GTDB taxonomy): domain Bacteria; phylum Pseudomonadota; class Alphaproteobacteria; order CBDVDY01; family CBDVDY01; genus CBDVDY01. The sequence goes on from CBDVDY010000249.1 coordinate 200, forward strand.
ATCCGCGCCGACGACGAAGTGCAGCGCGTCTACCTGAGGGGCGATTGATGCTGCGGCTCGAGGACATCCACACTTACTACGGCAAGAGCCATGTCCTGCAGGGCGTGAGCCTCGAGGTCGGCAAGGGCGAAATCGTCGCGCTCATCGGCCGCAACGGGGTCGGCAAGACGACCACGATGAAAACCATCATGGGCCTGACCCCGCCGCGACGGGGCCGGACCTTCGTCGACGGCGCCGAGGTCACCGGCCTGCCGCCCTACAAGCTGGCCGCGGCGGGCGTCGGCTTCGTGCCGGAAAACCGTCAGGTGTTCCCGCGCCTCTCGGTGCTGCAAAACCTTCGGATCGGCCTGGACATCGGCAAGGCCGACGAGGCAACGAAACAGAAGAACCTCGACATGATCTACGAATCGTTCCCCCAGCTCAAGGAGCGGGCGCGGCAGCAGGGATCGACGCTGTCGGGCGGCGAACAGCAGATGCTGGCCATCGCCCGCGCGGTGGTCATGCTCCCCAAGATCATTCTGCTGGACGAGCCGACCGAGGGCCTCATGCCCGCGATGGTCCAGGAAATCGAGCGGATCATCGTTTGGATGGCACGGGAATTGGGCATCACCGTGCTGCTGGTCGAGCAGGACCACCATTTGTCGCTGCGGGTCAGCCGCCGGTGCTACGTGATGGAGAAGGGTCGAATTCAACATACCGGGGATTCCGACGCCTTGGCCAACGACCCCGACACGCTCAGGGCATTGCTGGGAGTCGCGTAGATGGACGGTCTCGGCGAACGCATTGTCATCGAAATGGTCATGGGGCTGACCAACGGCATGGTCCTGGCGCTCGTGGCTTCGGGCTTCACCCTGATCCTGGGCGTGATGAACATCGTCAATTTCGCGCACGGCGAATTTCACATGGCGGGCGCCTACGCCGGCTGGTTGATCCTGCTGGTCCTGGGGCCGGTGCTTTTCGGATTCTGGCTTACGGTCATTCTCGCCGCAGTCGTGGTCGGATTCATGGGCTGGATCGTCGAGCGGGGTATCCTGGCCGAAACCCACGGCGGCAACCCGTTCATCCCGCTCTTGATCTCGTTCGGTCTGGCGCTGGTGTTCCAACAGGCGGCGATGGCCATCTTCGGCACCATCGGAAAGTACGTCGCTCCCCCGATCGAAGCGTCGCTGCCTTTGTTCAACCTTGAATTCCCGGTTTACCGTCTCGTCATCATGGCGGTCGCGGCGCTTATTATCGGCGGATTGGCGTTGTTTCTAACCTACACAAGGTGGGGCGTCTGGATTCGCGCCATCATCCAGGACCGCGACATGGCGGCGTGCATGGGCGTCCCGGTGCCGCGGGTCTATCAGGCCGTGTTTTCGCTCGGCTGCGCCGTGGCGGCGGCGAGCGGCGTTCTGGTGGCGCCGATATTCAGCGTCTCGTACGCGATGGGAGTCGACATCATTATCACCGCCTTCATCATTGTCGTCGTCGGCGGCATGGGAAGCCTGATGGGGACGTTCCTGGCGGCGATCCTGATCGGCGAGTTGGAAGCGCTGGCCTCCATCGTTGTCCTCGGCAGCCAGGCACAGCTGGTCAGCTTCTTCGTACTGATGGTGTTCCTCTTGATCCGGCCCCAGGGAATCATGGGCGAGAGGGGGCTCATGTGATGGCCGCGATTCGACGAGCCTGGCCCGGGCTTCGGCGCCTCCTGCGCAGGATCGGCCTCACCGCCGCGGCCCTGATCGGCGCGTCATTCTGGCTGCTGCCGGTGGACGTGGCGGCGATCTTCCTGGCCGTGCTCTTCGTCGTGCCCTTGGCGGTTTTCGCACTGTCGCGCGTTCCCGACCGGATCAAGGCGCGGATCGCCCCGGCGCTGAGATTTCGCTACGTGCTGGTTCTGCTGATCGCCGCCGGCATTTTCGCGCCGCACGTGCTTGGCGTTTTCCAGGTGCGCTTCTTCAGCGAACTCCTGATCCTCGGGCTTCTGGCCATGAGCCTGGATTTGATGATGGGCTATATCGGGCTCGCCAGCTTCGCCCACGCCGCGCTCGCCGGCATCGCCAGCTATGGCGTGGCGACGCTGACCATCCACCTGAACCTGCATCCCTGGCTGGCGATCGCCGGCGCCATTGTCGCCGGCACGGCGGCGACCGCCTGCATGGGCATGTTCTCGGTCCGGGTGCGGGACATCTATTTCGGCATCATCACGCTGGTCTTCGGCAGCGTTTTCTTCATCATCGCCAATACATGGGTTTCGGTCACCAACGGCGAGGACGGCTTGACGATCGACCTGCCGATACTCGGTTTTTTCGGCCTGTTCAGCGTCGACACCGGCGATATCAATTCGTTCTGGTACCTGACGTTCGCGACCGTCCTGACCAGCTACGTGCTGCTTCGGACCCTGCTGCGCTCGCCGATCGGGCTGGTTTTTCAGGGTATCCGCGACAACGAGGAACGCACGGCCTTTCTTGGCTACAGCGTCAGCTGGTTCAAGGTGTTCAATACGGCGGTATCGGGATTTTTCGTCTCGGTCGCCGGCGTCCTTGCGGTGCTCAAGGACGGCATCATCGGCACCGAGCAGATGGACGCGCTGCAATCCGGCCAGATCGTCATCTGGTCCGTCGTCGGCGGGCTGGGGACACTGGTCGGACCCTTCATCGGCGCCGGTTTCGTCGGCTACGTGACCAACTACCTGACCAACTACACCGACCGCTATATTCTGATCGTGGGGCTCATTTTCGTGGTCACTATCCTGCTCGCTCCGAAGGGGATCGTGGGCTCGATGATCGAACAATGGCGCTCGACAGGAGGAGAGGACGAATCATGATGCTGGACGGCAAGAAGATCATCGTAACCGGGGGCGGAAGCGGCATCGGCCGCGCAACCTGCGTGCTCGCCGCGCGCGAAGGCGCGGACGTCGCCATCGCCGACATCAACCCGGAGACGGCCGCCGAGACCGCCGGTCTCGTTCGCGCCGAGGGCCGCGAGGCGCTGGTGATCGAAATGGATACGTCGAAGAAGGCGGACGCCGTACGCATGGCGGCCGAGGCCCGCGCCGCCTTCGGCGCCATCGACGGCCTGGTCTGCAGCGCCATCAAGATGGTGCCCGGAAAGCTCGAGGAGCTGGCCGAGGAAGATTGGGACATGGTCATGGATATTGGTCTCAAGGGTTATTTCCTATGCGCCCAGGCGGCCGGTCAAACGATGATCGAACAGGGCGCCGGCTCGATCGTCCTGGTCTCCTCGATCGGCGGCATGCAGACCTATCCGCTGGCCGGCGCCTACAGCGTGTGCAAGGCGGGCACCATCATGCTGGCAAAGCTGTTCGGCGTGGAGTGGGCCCCCCTGGGGGTTCGCGCCAATGCCGTCTCGCCCGGGCAGGTCCGCACGCCGATGACCGAGGCCATGTTCAAGGATCCCGAGATCGCCGCCGGGCGGGCGGCGGTGGTTCCCATGGGCCGCGTGGGCATGCCGGAGGAGATCGCCGAGGCCTGCATCTTCCTGCTGTCGGACCGGGCCCGTTACGTGACCGCCGCCAATCTGCCGGTCGACGGAGGGCAGGTGGAAAGCAAGATGATTCACACGCCGGGCCGCAGCTGGGGCGGGCGCAAGGTCGATTATCGCGGCAATTTACATAGCGAGGAGTAACGGCATGGCGCGCTTCAATGGGAAAGTCTGTCTAATTGCCGGTGGCGGCAGGGGCATCGGCGGCAAAACCGCCGAGTTCTTCGCCTCCCAGGGCGGCAAGGTTGTGATCGGCGACGTCAACGCCGAGCCGGGCCAGGAATTGGCCGGCAAGATCGGCGCGGGCAAGGCCGTCTTCCAGACGCTCGACGTGACCGATCCCAAATCCTGCGAGGCGGTGGTGGCGCGTGCGGTGGACGAGTTCGGCGGCATCGACTATCTGGTCAACTGCGCCATCAAGATGGCGCCCGGGGCGCTCAAGGATCTGGCGCTGGCGGACTGGAAGCTGGTCGTCGATATCGGCCTCACCGGCACCTTCCTGATGTGTCAGGCGGCGGGAAACTGGATGATCGACAACGGACGGCCCGGCGCGATGGTGAACCTGTCGTCGAACGCCGGCGTTCAGCCCTACGGCATGTCCGGCGCCTACAGCTCGGTCAAGGCCGGGATCATCATGCTGTCGCGGCATTTCGCCATCGAATGGGCGCGCAAGGAGATCCGCGTGAACGTCGTCTGTCCGGGCCACACGGAAACGCCGCTGACCGCCTATCTGCAGGACCCGGAGATCAAGAAGGCGCGCAGCGAGGTCACCCCCGTGGGCCGCGTCGGCCAGCCCGAGGACATCGCCAACGGCATCCTGTTCCTGCTTTCCGACGAGGCGGACTACATCACCGCCACGCAGCTCGACATCGACGGCGGGCTGACGAAAAGCATCTTCAACCATATGCCCGGGCGCAAGTGGGATTGA
>CBDVDY010000250.1:0-4597 GCA_965372875.1 uncultured Alphaproteobacteria bacterium
CGCCACCTGACATCGGTCTGAAGCGGGAGCGTTGGGCGCCCGGGCCGCCACGTGGATTCCGGGCGCGGCGACGAACCTCCCTCCCCGCGAGGACCCTGTCCGCCTCCCCCCGGACGGGTCCTCGCCACCTTTGAAAGCGCGGCTTCGGCCGCGCTTTTCCTTTGTCCGGATGTTACGGCGCGGGACCATCTGGCAGCTGGTCGGGGCTGCGGTCCATCCGTCGGGCATCCGGTCGGCTCCAAATCTGGACAGTCCCGCCGCCGCCCGCTACAAGCAGGGCAGCGGATTTGCTAACGGGGCGGCCGGGACCGTGCCACCCTTTGGGGTCGACGGCCTCCGCGCCATGGCCCGACGGCGAGAGACGGGAAGAGATGACCAGCGCCAACGACACACGCGCGGCGTTTTTGGATTACTTCAAGCGTCACAATCACGAGATCGTGGCCTCGTCGCCGCTCGTCCCGCGCAACGACCCCACGCTTCTGTTCACGAACGCCGGCATGGTGCAGTTCAAGAACGTATTTACCGGTGTCGAGCAGCGCGATTACAAGCGGGCCGTCACGTCGCAGAAATGCGTGCGCGCGGGGGGCAAGCACAACGATCTCGAGAACGTAGGCTACACCGCGCGGCACCACACCTTCTTCGAGATGCTCGGCAACTTCTCTTTCGGCGATTATTTCAAGGATCTGGCGATCGAACTTGCCTGGAACCTGGTGACCAGGGAGTTCGGCCTGGCCAAGGACCGTCTCGTGGTCACCGTCTACGCCGAGGACGACGTGGCCTTCGATCTCTGGAAGCGCATCGCCGGCCTGCCCGAGGACAAGATCATCCGCATCGCTACATCCGACAATTTCTGGGCCATGGGGGATACGGGGCCCTGCGGGCCCTGTTCCGAGATCTTTTTCGATCACGGGCCGCATTTGCCCGGGGGCCCGCCGGGCAGCCCGGACGAGGACGGCGATCGCTTCATCGAGATTTGGAACCTGGTGTTCATGCAGTACGAGCAGATCACGGCCGGCGAGCGCGTCGATTTGCCGAAACCCTCGGTCGACACCGGCATGGGGCTCGAGCGCATCACCGCCGTGCTCGATGGCACGCACGATAATTACAATATCGATTTGCTGCGCGGCCTGATCGTGGCTTCGGCCGAGGCGACCGGCACACCGCCCGACGGCGAGCGCGGCGTCTCGCATCGGGTAATCGCCGACCACCTTAGGGCGTCGTGCTTCCTGATCGCCGACGGGGTCATGCCATCGAACGAGGGGCGCGGCTACGTGCTGCGTCGGATCATGCGCCGCGGCATGCGGCACGCGCATCTCTTGGGCGCGACCGAGCCGCTGCTGTGTCGCTTGGTGCCGGTGCTGAACCGCCTGATGGGCCAAGCCTTTCCCGAGCTGTTGCGCGCCGAGCCGTTGATCACCGAGACCCTGCGGCTCGAGGAAACCCGCTTCAAGCAAACCCTCGAGCGTGGCCTGCGGCTGCTCGACGACGAGACCACGAAGCTTGGCGAGCGCGAAAGCCTGGCCGGCGAGGTGGCGTTCAAGCTTTATGATACCTACGGCTTTCCTCTCGATCTGACGCAGGACATCCTGCGCGGCCAGGGGCGCGGGGTCGACCTTGCCGGATTTGACGCGGCGATGGAGCGCCAGCGCGCGGCGGCGCGCAAATCCTGGGCCGGATCGGGCGATATCGCGTCCGAGAACGTTTGGTTCGAAGTGCGGGAGAAAGTCGGCGCCACCGAATTTCTCGGCTACGCAACCGAAATCGCCGAGGCGCGGGTGACCGCGCTGGTCGTCGGCGGTGCCTCGGTCGAGCGCGCCGAGGCGGGCACCGAGGCCTTAATCGTCGTCAACCAGACACCGTTCTATGCCGAATCCGGTGGCCAGGTGGGCGACACCGGCATCATGTTCTCGGGCGGGGGGGCCGAGACCGCCATCTCCGACACGCTGAAAAAGGCCGACCATTTGCACGTCCATGCCGTGAAACTTGGCAAGGGCGCGCTCGCCGTCGGCGACGTCGTGGAGTTGCGCGTCGACGCGGCCCGGCGGGCCAAATTGCGCGCCAACCATTCGGTCACTCATCTGGCGCACGAGGCGCTGCGCCGGCGTCTCGGCGAGCACGTGACGCAAAAGGGATCACTGGTGGCGCCCGAGCGCATGCGCTTCGACTTCAGCCATCCGAAAGCCCTTTCGCCCGAGGAAATTTACGATATCGAGGCCGAGGTCAACGGCGGCGTCCGCGAGAACTCCGAGGTCGTTACTCTCCTGATGTCGCCCGACGACGCGGTAGAGCAGGGCGCACTGGCGCTGTTCGGCGAGAAGTACGGAGACGAGGTTCGCGTCGTCTCGATGGGCCTCGGCAATTCTGGCGGCGGGTTCTTCTCCACCGAGCTGTGCGGCGGTACCCACGTGCGCCGCACCGGCGACATTGGGCTGTTCAAGATCGTCGCCGAGGGCGCTGTCGCCGCCGGCGTGCGCCGCATCGAGGTCCTGACCGGGGCCGCGGCCGAGGCCCACGTCAATTCGGAGGAGCGCGCTCTTGGCGATGCGGCCGCCGCGCTCAAGACCTCGCCCCGGGAATTGCCGGAGCGCATCGCGGGTCTCGTCGCGGACAAAAAGCGGCTGGAGCGAGAGCTCAGCGACGCCCGGCGCGCGGCGGCGCGGGGCGGTGGCGCGGACGCGGGGAACGGCCTTGGGGTCAAGGATTTGGGTGGCATCATGTTCGCGTCGCGCAAGCTCGACGACGTGCCGGCCAAGGAACTCAAGGCCATGGCCGACGATTTGAAGCAACAGATCGGCTCGGGCGTGGTCGCCATCGCCACGGTGGCCGAGGGCAAGGCGTCGCTGGTCGTTGGCGTGACCGCCGATCTCACCGACCGCTATGACGCGGTGGAATTCGTGCGCGTGGGATCGGCCAAGCTGGGCGGCAAGGGCGGCGGCGGCCGGCCCGACATGGCGCAGGCCGGCGGGCCCGACGGGACGCAGGCCGAGGCGGCGCTCTCGGCCATCGAAGACGCTCTCAAGGAGATGGTGGCGGCCTGATGGGCCGCCCGGGAAAACGACGGCCAAGCGGAAGGCAATTCATGCGATTTGAAGGTACAGACAGCTACGTGGCGACCGAGGATCTGATGGTCGCCATCAACGCGGCGATCACGCTCGAACGGCCGCTCCTGATCAAGGGCGAACCGGGCACCGGCAAGACCATCCTCGCGCACGAGGTCGCCAAGGCGCTCGACCGACCGCTGATCGAATGGCATATCAAATCGACCACCAAGGCGCAGCAAGGGTTGTACGAGTACGACGCGGTCTCGCGGCTGCGCGATTCCCAGCTCGGCGACGAGCGGGTGCGCGACATCGCCAATTACATCGTCCGCGGCAAGCTGTGGGAGGCCTTCCGATCCGAGGAAAGGCCGGTGCTGTTGATCGACGAGATCGACAAAGCCGACATTGAGTTCCCCAACGATCTGTTGCTCGAGCTCGACCGCATGGAGTTCTTTGTTTACGAGACCAAGGAGACGATCAAGGCCCGGCATCGCCCGATCATCATGATCACCTCGAACAACGAAAAGGAGCTGCCCGACGCCTTCCTGCGCCGCTGCTTCTTCCATTACATCCGCTTTCCCGATCGCGAGACGATGGAGCAAATCGTCGACGTGCACTACCCGGATCTCAAGAAATCGCTGCTCCGCGAGGCATTGACCGCGTTTTACAACATCCGCGAGGTGCCGGGCCTGAAGAAGAAGCCGTCGACCTCGGAACTGCTCGACTGGATCAAGCTGCTGGTGGTCGAGGACATACCGCCCGAGGCGTTGCGTAGCAGCGACTTGAAGACCATCATCCCGCCGCTCTACGGCGCGTTGGTGAAGAACGAGCAGGACGTGCACCAGTTCGAGCGTCTGGTGTTCATGGCCCGCGGCAACAACTAACTCGAAGTGACTAGAAATGTTCGTTGATTTCTTTTTGGAGCTCCGCGCGGCCAAGCTGCCGGTCTCGATGAAGGAGTACCTGACCCTGCTGGACGGCGTGCGCAAGGGCGTGGCGGGCTACAGCGTCGACGATTTCTACTATCTCTCCCGCGCCGCCCTGGTGAAGGACGAACGCAACTTGGACAAGTTCGACCAGGTTTTCGGCCACGTCTTCAAGGGATTGGAGTACCTGAAGGACCTCTTCGGCGAAGAGGAAATCCCCGAGGAATGGCTGCGCGCCATGGCCGAACGCATGCTGACCGAGGAGGAGATGGCCGAGATCGAGGCGCTCGGCGGCTGGGAAAAGCTGATGGAGACGCTGCGCCAGCGGCTCGAGGAGCAGCAGAAGCGCCACGAGGGCGGCGGCAAATGGATCGGCACGGCGGGCACCTCGCCCTTCGGCGCCTATGGATACAATCCGGAGGGCGTGCGCATCGGCCAGAAGGAGGGCCGCCACGGCAAGGCGGTCAAGGTCTGGGACAAGCGCGAATTCAAGAACCTGGACGATTCGGTCGAGCTCGGCACCCGCAACATCAAGATCGCGCTCAGGCGACTGCGCCGCTTCGCCCGCGAGGGCGCGCTGACCGAGCTCGACATGCCCGACACCATCCGCTCGACCGCGCACAAGGGCTATCT
>CBDVDY010000251.1:0-4589 GCA_965372875.1 uncultured Alphaproteobacteria bacterium
GGATGCGGGAAGGAAGGGGGGGACCAATGGGAATTCACCACTGCGCGGCTGCCGGGACGAGGCCGGGCAAGGCGCTCGTGACAACACTGGGCGACTCGCTTGACCTTTACGGTTTTACCGCATTTCCGCCGACCGCCGCGACATGCGTGGGCTTTCTTGATCTAGATCATTTACGGTCAGCGGGTGTCTCCTGCTAAACTCAAGAAAATGCGGGCAAAATCGATATGGGTTTCCCCAATGATCGACGCATACAATATGGTCGATTACGCTTCCGACGCGGCCTTCGCGATCGATGACGGGTCGAATATCACTGCCTGGAATCCTGGCGCTGAACAGCTCTTGGGCTATGCGCCCAGCGAGGTCATCGACCGGCACTGTTCGGAAATAATCCGGGCCGTTCTTCCCGGCGGCGAAGCCCTGTGCGTCCCCAGTTGCAACGGCATCAAGTGTTTCCGGCGCAAGCAGCCTTTCGCCGCGTCCGACTGCCGCGCACGCCACAAGGACGGCGGATGGGTTTCGATGAACATCGCTTCCGTCGTCATGCCGAAACATACTCGACGTTCGCACGGCGATTCGGCGGTCGCTGTCATCTTTCTGTGGAAGGGGGAGGAAAAGCAAGCCGGGCCATCGCCGGAGCCAGCGCTACGGATTTTTACCCTCGGCCGCTTCGGCGTGGCGGCAAGAGGGCGCCGTCTCGCGGTGGAAAACTGGAAACGCAAGCAGGCGGTGACCCTGTTGAAATACCTTGTCGCCCACCTGGGCCACCCGGTCCACCGCGAAACTCTTACCGAATACCTGTGGCCCGATGTCGACGAGAAACAAGGGCGGAAGCGGCTCAAGGTGACGGTGTACTTCCTGCGGCACCAGTTACGTGCCGCCGGCCTGCCCGACGATGTGGTGCAAACGGTCGGCACGAGCTACGTGCTGAATGACGAGACGGTCTGGGTGGACGCGGAGGCATTTCAGCGGCTCGTCGCCGAGGGCTCGACGCTGCAACGCGAGCAACGGTGGGACGAGTCGCTCAATGTCTACGAGGAGGCCCGGCATCTCTACCGGGGCGACTACATGGAGGAAGATATCTACGTCGACTGGTGCGCCGCGGAACGCGAACGGCTGCGCGAGATCTATCTGGAGGCGCTGGCCGGGACGGTCGATTGCCATGCCGTGCACGGCCACCACGCCGAAGCGGTGCAGGTCTGCCGGACCGCCCTCGTCTGCGACCCGTGCCGGGAGAGCTTCCACCGCGCCCTTATGGAACATCTCGTCCGCCTCGGTCGCGCCGACTGGGCCTTGGCCCAGTACCAGTCATGTCGGCGCATTCTCGTCCGCGAACTTGGCGTGGAGCCGATGCCCGAGACGCAACGCCTGCACCGGCAAATCCTCGAGGGAAACGGGGCAGCATCGCTCGAAATAGGTGCCGCTCGTCACGGCGAATAGCGACTCCGTATCCACCTGTCCGAACCACCGGCGCGAACCGAAAACCGCCGACCGCTCCGCCAATATTCTCCGATTCCTCCCCCACCGCCGAGTATTTCACGTCCGTGAGAGGATGACCCCGCGGGTTTGATGTGGCGCGAATCCGGGGGTCTTCCTGGCCCCGATCTGTGTGTGTCACCAGGGTGTCACTGGCGCCTGCTACCAAAACGCTCTGAACGCCAATTGGTAGCTCCTTGTGACGCGCGGGTTTGTAATTGTCTATATCGCCGGGAATGAACTCCACACCTCCGTTGTAGGTACGATGAAGCGATGGAGAGAAAAAAAGTATTAGAGTCTTTCGTTGCCCGGATCTGGCTGGAACGCGGATCGAACGGGGATCCACTGTGGCGCGGACAGGTCCGGCACGTCCAGAGCAACCAGGAAGCCTTCTTTCAGGACCTCGGGGTAATGACCGAATTTCTGGAGCGGGTGAGCGGCGTTTCCGGGCCTCGGCCAACCAGCGGGCCGGCATGGAACACCGGGGTCCCGAAGCCCGGGCCGGCCGCAAAAGGAAAAGACGAGTAGGGCAAAACAGCGATGAATATTGGAAGCACCACCATGGCAACAGACAACGATGAAGCGGAACGGGTGCGCGGCTTGTTGCGGTCCGTCCGGTACCCCGGGTTCAAGCGCGATATCGTGGCGGCCGGCTTCGTCAAGGATATCGAGGCCGAGGGCAAGCGGGTGACGGTTCACTTCGCGCCCAACACGCGCAATCAGGCGAAGGTCGAACAGATGGAAACCGGCATCCGCGACGCCTTGGGCGGCGCGGGAGGCTTCGAGCGCGTCGAGATCGAGCGTCATCAGGCGTTCGCGGATACGGGTGTACTGACGAGCGGCGGCGACGGCATGACGCCGCTGCAAGCGGAAATGATCGCGGACGGCGTCACGCCCGAGGCGGACATCATGGAACGCACGATGCAGCGTCCCGACTTGGCGCCGCAGGCGGGTTACGACGAAGACGGCCCGCAGCCTTTGGGCGGTCCGCGCAGCGACGTCTACGAGGGTGAGCTGCCGGTCTTCCAGTGGCAGATCGACCCGCATGATCCCGCCGCCAAGTCGGCAACCGCCAACCTGAAGATCGGCGACTGGGAGTTTCGCGTGTGGTGGCAGATTCACCCGGCGCGGCTCGTCTATGCCTCGATTCAGGCGATGCGGGACGATTGGGTCGAGCATGGCGGCGCGGCGAGCTCCCATCCCGTGGGGCGGTCGGAGGCCGTCAATCTCGTCTACGACATGGATCGAAAAGCCGTCGTGGCGATCTACGGAACGGTCCAGGATTTCAGGCCGTTCGTGGACGCGTTCTATCGCGGCTACGTCTTGAAAAACTAGGTGACGCGCGGCGGCGCGCCACAGGAAAGGATTTGAGCGATGACGGACAGCAACGGCAAGGGCAACGGCATCGGGTCGCGCTGGTTTCGGATTCTCGATGAACCGCGGGACTGGGAGAAGTTCTACCGTGGCCGCTGGGCCTACGACAAATCGGTGCGCACCAGTCACGGTGTCAATTGTTCAGGCTCCTGTTCGTGGGAAGTGTTCGTCAAAGACGGCTTGATCACCTGGGAGCTGCAAAAGACCGACTGGCCGCAGATCAACAACGAGACGCCGAACTACGAGCCGCGTGGCTGCCAGCGTGGTATTTCCTCGTCCTGGTATCCCTACAGCCCGGTGCGGCCGAAATATCCGTATGTGCGCGGCGTGCTGCTCGACTTCTACCGCAAGGAACGGGAAGCCGGGAAGGACCCCGTGGAGGCCTGGGCCGCCATCGTCGAGGACCCGGAACGCTCGAAAGCCTATCGCCGGGCTCGTGGCAAGGCGGGCTGGCGCCGCACGACGTGGGACGAATCGACCGAAATCATCGCCGCCGCCAAGATCTATACGATCAAGAAATACGGTCCGGACCACCTGGCCTCGTTCTCGCCGATCCCGGCGATGAGTATGGTCAGCTTCCTGTCCGGCCACCGCATGGCGAACCTGCTGGGCAGCACGATGCTCAGCTTCTATGAGTGGTACCACGACCTGCCGCACATCATGCCAATGATGTGGGGCGATCAGACCGACGTGCACGAATCGGCTGATTGGTACCAGAGCGCGTACTGGATCGTGATGGGCTCCAACCTGCCGATGACCCGTACGCCGGACGCCCATTTCGCGTCGGAGCACAAATACAACGGCGGCAAGATCGTCAACCTGTCGCCGGACTACGCGGACATCACCAAGTTCGCGGATCTTTGGGTGCCGGTGCGGGCCGGGACCGACGCGGCGTTCCTTCTGGCCTGCATCCACGTCATCCTCAAGGAATTCCACGTCGAAAAGAAAACGTCGTATTTCGTCGACTACACCAAGCAGTTCACCAACCTGCCGTTCCTCGTCGTGCTCGATGAACAGGACGACGGAGACTACCTTTCCGGCCGCTTCCTGCGGGCCAGCGACATTGCCGAATTCGCCGGCGAGGAGAACGCGGAATGGAAGATGCCGATGTTCGACGACGGCGGCGAATTGCGGCTCCCCGGCGGTTCGGTCGGCTTCCGCTGGGAGACCGAAAAGACGGGCCGCTGGAACAACAAAAACGAGGACGTCACGACGGGCCAGCCCTTCGATCCGCTTCTGACATGTCTTGACGGCGAAAACCAGCCGGTACAAGTCAAGTTCGCGAATTTCACCGACACATTCAGCACCGAACTCGGGGCCACGGAAGGTACCGGCAACCCGGCGCAAGGCATGTCCCGCGGCGTACCGAGCCGGACCGTGACCACGACCGACGGCAAGACGGTCCGGGTCACAACGGCTTACGACTTGCTGCTGGCGCAGTTCGGCATCGACCGCGGCCTCGGTGGCGACTATCCCGCTGATTACGACGACGCCGACAAACCCTTCACGCCAGCGTGGCAGGAACAGGAGACCGGCGTCGGTCGCGAACTGGTCTTCAGGGTCGCCCGAGAATGGGCCGATACGGCGAACAAGACCCACGGCAAATGCCTGTTCATCACCGGCTCGGGCATCCTGCACTGGTATCACGGCGGGACGCTGATCTACCGCGCAGAGGCCGTGATGGGTATTCTGACCGGCTGCCAGGGCGTCAATGGCGGCGGCTTCGCGCACTATGTCGGCAC
>CBDVDY010000252.1:0-4561 GCA_965372875.1 uncultured Alphaproteobacteria bacterium
CCGATCCCGTAGAGCGCGATGAACGAGCCCATGCGCGGGCCCTGGCTTTGGCCCAGCAGGATTTCGTAGAGCGCCTTGAACCAGTCGCGCAGTGGCTCGAATTCGTGGCGCTTGCCGATCTCGTAAATTTCGCTCTGGATGGCCTCCGCATCGGCGTCGTCGGCCATACCGTCGAGCATGCGCGCCAAATCCTCGAGCGCGGCGCGCTCGGTGTCGCTCGGCGCGCGATATTTTTTGGCCGGTTTGACGAAATCCCGGTAATAGGTGATCGCGTGGCCCACCAACCGATCGAGGAGCGGGGCGGCCTCCGGCGTGGCCTCCGGCGCGTAGCGCGAGATGAAACCCCATAGCACCGCCGGATCCTCGGCGTGGCAGACGCTCGCGAGATTCAGCAGGATGGCGAAACCGAGCGGCGTGTCCCCGGCCGGCGGCGCGCCGCCGTGGATGTGCCAGGCCGGATTCTTGAGCTGCTCGTCGATATCCTGCTCGGGGAATTTCCGCGCGAAGCTCAAATACTCGTCGACCGCCTTCGGGATGGCGTCGAAATAGAGCCGCTTGGCCCGGCGCGGTTGCTGGTACATGAACAGCGTCAGGCTTTCCCGCGGCGCGTAGCTCAGCCATTCCTCGACGGCGATGCCGTTGCCCCGGGATTTGGATATCTTCTCGCCGTTTTCGTCGAGGAACAACTCGTAGGTAAATCCTTCGGGCGGCGCTCCGCCCAAAATCCGGCAAATGCGCCCCGAGAGCCGCACCGATTCGATCAGATCCTTGCCCGACATCTCGTAATCGACGTCCAGCGCCACCCAGCGCATGGCCCAGTCGGCCTTCCACTGCAGTTTGCAATGGCCGCCGGTGACCGGCGTCTCAACCGCCGTTCCGTCCTCGTCGCGGTAGGTGATGGTGCCGGCCTCGGGGTCGCGGGCGATCACCGGCGCCTGCAGAACCCGTCCGGTCTTGGGACAGACGGGCAGGAACGGGCTGTAGGTTTGGCGCCGTTCCTCGCCAAGGGTCGGCAGGATCACCCCCGTCACTTCGTCGTATCGCTCGAGCACCTTGATCAGCGTCGCGTCGAACCGGCCGCTCTTGTAGCATTCGGTCGAGCTTTGGAACTCATAGTCGAAGCCGAACTGGTCCAGGAACGCCTGTAGCCGGGCGTTGTTGTGATGGCCGAAGCTCTGGTGCGTGCCGAACGGGTCGGGGACCGATGTGAGCGGCTTGCCCAGGTGCCGCGTCAGCATCTCCGGGTTGGGCACGTTGTCCGGCACCTTGCGCAAGCCGTCCATGTCGTCGGAGAAGGCGAAAAGACGCGTCGGCAGGTCGGATATCGTGGCGAACGCATGGCGCACCATAATCGTGCGCACGACCTCGCCGAAGGTGCCGATATGCGGCAGGCCCGAGGGCCCGTAGCCGGTCTCGAACAGCACGTAACCCTTCTCCGGCACGCCATCCTTGACGCGATCCAGCAGGCGGCGCGCTTCCTCGAACGGCCACGCCTTGGTCTCGAGCGCCCGGGCGCGGATCTCGTCGGTCGATGCTGCGGCGCTGGAGTTGGACATGGGAATGGGCGGGCCGTTCGATTTTCGCGCCCCGGATCGGCGCGGCGAACCGTAGGACGGGCCGGGGCGTCCGTCAACCGGGCGATATGCCGACACCCGCCCATGAGCTCATGGTCGCCCGGGCGGCCGGCGGCTATAGTGCCGGGCAATGAGCCGTCCCGCTTCCCGCCCGAACGCCGCCCCACGCCCCGCCGCCTCCAGCCTCGTGGCCGGGCTTGTCGGCGCCGTGGTGATGGACGCATCGGGCGACATCGCCGAGCTGACCAGATCGGACGCGGCGGCGCGGGCGCGCGGAGGGCCGGCGCCGCTGGTCTGCCATATGCCGGCCACGGCGCGGCGTCTCGGCCTCGACCGGTTCGCCGCCCTTGACGTGCTCGAGCTGTTCGCCTTCGCGCGGCCAGCGGCCTTTTGCCTGCCGACGCCGCGGGGCGTCGCCGCCGCGCTCGGCCTGACCCCGCCGCAAGGGTTGGCCGAAGAGGCGCGCTCGCTGGCGGCGTCCGCCGAGCATCTGCTCGCCGAGCTTGCCGGGATGGACGACGCGGCCCCGGTCGCCGGCGCCATGGCGGCGGGCGGCTGGATCTGGGGCGCGCCGGTGCTGGCCGCGATCGGCCGGAAGCCGGACGAATTCGCCGGCGCCGGTGCGATGTCCGGGCTCGAAGTCTGGCGCGGCCTGCCCGAATGGCCGCAGTTGGCGCCCGAGCCGCCGTCGGGCAACGAGCCCGTGGACCCGGCCGAAGCCCGGGCGCGGCTCGCCGCCCTGATCGGCCCCGAGGCCGAGGCACGGCCGCAGCAGGCGGATTACGCCTCGGCCGTCTCGGCCGCCTTCCTGCCGCGCGAGGCGGCGGACGTGCCGCGCGTGGTGCTGGCCGAGGCCGGGACAGGCGTCGGCAAGACGCTCGGCTACGTGGCACCCGCCAGCCTGTGGGCGGAAAAAAACGGCGGCGCCGTCTGGCTCAGTACCTACACCCGCAACCTGCAACACCAGATCGACCAGGAGCTCGACCGGCTTTATCCCGACCCGGAAGAGAAGGCGCGGCGCGTCGTCATTCGCAAGGGGCGGGAGAATTACATTTGCCTCTTGAACCTCCAGGAAGCGGCGAACGCGGCCCGCCTGCGCAGCCAGGACGCGGTGGCGCTGGGGCTGATCGTCCGCTGGGCGGCTTATACAAGAGACGGCGCCATGACGGGCGGCGATTTCCCGGGCTGGCTCGCCGACCTCACCGGCCGCGGGCGGACGCAGGCACTCACCGACCACCGCGGCGAATGCATCTATTCGGCCTGCGACCACTACGACAAATGCTTCATCGAGCACAGCATCCGCAAGGCGCGGCGGGCCCGCATCGTCGTCGCCAACCACGCGCTGGTGATGATCCAGGCGGCCCTGGGCGGCGGCGACGACGCCTACCTGCCGCAGCGCTACGTCTTCGACGAGGGCCACCATCTGTTCGCGGCGGCCGACAGCGCCTTTTCGGGGCACCTGACGGGGCAGGAGGCGGCTGACCTCCGGCGCTGGTTGCGCGGGGCCGAGCGCACCGGCCGCGGTGGGCGATTGCGGGCGCGCGGGCTGGCAAACCGGGCCGGTGATTTGGCCGCCGGCGACAACGAGTCCGAAGCGGCGCTCGACGCCACGCTCAAGGCGGCGCTGGCGCTGCCCGGCGAGGGTTGGCTGCAACGACTGTCCGATGGGCAGCCGGCCGGCCCCGCCGAATCCTTCCTGGCGCTGGTCCGCGCCCAGGTCTACGCCCGCGCGCCCGGTCGCGATTCGCCCTACGGGCTGGAGACCGACACAGGCCCACCCGTCGACGGCTTGGCCGAAGCCGCGGCGGCGCTCGATAGCGCCATTGCCGCGCTGATGCGGCCGATGGCGGCGCTGGCAAAAAGCCTCGCCGCCCGGCTGGACGGCGAGGCCGACGAGCTGGATTCCGCGACCCGGTCGCGGATCGAAGCGGTTTGCCGGGGCCTTTCGCGCCGGGGAGAGGTGCAACTGGGCGGCTGGCGGTCGATGCTGCAGGCCCGCGCCGGCGGGACGGACGAGGATTTCGTCGACTGGTTCGCGGTCGACCGCTACGCCGGCCGCGACGTGGATGTCGGCCAGCACCGGCACTGGATCGATCCGACCCTGCCCTTTATCGACGATGTCGTCCGGCCGGCGCACGGCGTGGTCGTGACCTCGGCGACGCTGCGCGACGGGTCCGGCGAGCCGGAACACGACTGGCGCGCCGCCGAAGTCCGCACAGGCGCGCCGCATCTGCCCGAACCCGCGCTCAGGGCGGCGGTTCTTTCGCCCTTCGATTACGCGGCGCAAACCCGCGTCTTCGTCATCACCGACGTGCGCAAGGATGATTTCGCGCAGGTCGCCGCCGCCTACCGCGAGCTGTTCCTGGCCGCCGGCGGTGGCGGGCTCGGCCTGTTCACCGCCATATCGCGGCTGCGCGAAGTGCACGGGCGGATCGCCGAAGCGCTCGAGAAATCCGGCTTGCCGCTGCTCGCCCAGCATGTCGACGGGCTCGACGTCTCGACGCTGGTCGATATCTTCCGGGCCGAGCCCGACACCTGTCTGCTCGGCACCGACGCCGTGCGCGATGGCGTCGACGTGCCGGGACGCGCGCTCCGGCTCATCGTCTTCGACCGCGTGCCCTGGCCCCGCCCCGACATTCTGCACCGGGCGCGCCGCGCCGCGTTCGGCGGCCGCGCCTACGACGACATGCTGACCCGGCTCAAGATCAAGCAGGCCTATGGAAGGTTGGTGCGGCGGGCCGACGATCACGGCGTGTTCGTCATGCTCGACCCGATGCTGCCGTCGCGGCTCCTGGGCGCCTTTCCCGAGGGCGTCGAGGTCCGGCGCGCGGGCCTGGCCGAGGCGGTGGCCGAAACCCGCGCGTTCCTTGACGGCGAGCGGGCTGGCGCGGCTCGATAGGCCAGGACCGCCGCGCCAATACCTGCGACAACTTCGCGCACGGGTGGCCCGAATTCCGCGCTTGACGCCGCGCCCCGGCGCGCCTTAA
>CBDVDY010000253.1:0-4561 GCA_965372875.1 uncultured Alphaproteobacteria bacterium
CAGACGACGATGAGCTAGGCTCACCGTCGTCTGGTATTGGCAGGGCGGCCCCCGCGCCGTTTGGGGAACGCATCTCTCGCGCATTCGTGATCGCGCGCGGCTTTTCGCGCAGCGGGTTGGCGTGATATCAACGGGGATGCGAAATTCAGCCGAGCGAGCACGGACTTGAAATTTTCGCCCCTGGCGTCTTTGCTGCTGGTGGTGACGCCGCTGGCATTTCTTGCCGGGCCGGCGGGCGCGCAGAACCTCGAATCTCTTTTCGCCGGCGGCGAGATTTACCGCACCCAAAGTTACGGCAACGAGCACGTCCGCTTCGACAGGTTGAGCCTGGCGGCGGATGGCTCCTTCCGCGGCGACACCCTGATCGAGCACTATTCCTGGTCGGGATTGGGCTTCACGGAGGAAAGAGCGGTTTCCGGCCGCTGGCGGATCGCGGGCAACCGGTTCTGCCTGAGCGAGACGCGAGCCGGGCCGGAGGTATACCGAAACGGAGCGGTTCGGGAATTCTGCTACGACCTGCGACGGGTACGCACCGACGGCGTCTACGTCGAATTCCGCGGTACCGAGGTCGGTACCGGGCTGCCGTGGCTGTTCAAGGTCGCGCCCGCCGGTTGATGCAGCCAAAACCGCGTGGCCCAGAATTAAAAACCCCGGCGTTCTGCGAACGCCGGGAGTTTTTATCGATTTGGCTAGGTGCATGTCTCGGATAGGTGGCGTCAATCCCCCTCACCCAGTTCCGGCTAAGGCTCGGCTTTACGCCTCGCCAAGCCTTCACAACCCTCTCCCCCCGGTGGGGGGAGAGGGCAGGGTGAGGGGGCGTCGCCGCGTTAAAATAACCGAACAAGCCCTAGCCGAGCATTTTCACGACTTGGTCGGTGGTCCAGACCGCGTTGGCGATATAGCGGAAGTTGATGATCGCGGCGAGGTAGCCGTCGCCCTCGGGGAGCATGGCCCCGGCCGTGGCGTCCTTCACCACCGCCACCTCGAAACCCTGTTCGAGCAATTCGCGCAGGTGCGATTCGACGCATAAATTTGCGGACATGCCGCACAAAATCACCTGATCGATGTGATTCTTGCGCAGTTGCAGCACCAGATCGTTGGCTTCCGGCCCGTACACCTTGTGCGGCGAGGTGATGATGGTCTTGCCGTCGTGGATGTATTTCTTGTATTCGGGCATGAAGTCCGCGCCGGAATTTTCGAAACCCTTGGTGGTGTAGGCGCTGGTCCGGTTGAACATGCCGATCTTGTGCATCAGCTTTTCGAGCGCGCCCTCGAACCGCCAGCCCAAGTCGGTCGGGTAGTAATAGTGCGGCGAGACGGCGACCGTGAGGCCGGCCTTTTTCGCGGCCCCGAACAGGCGGCCGAGGTTGGCGACCGTGTCATGCTCCTGCACGCTTTTGCCGACGACGCCCCAGGTCACGCCCTTGGGGCTCAGGAAATCGATTTGCGGGTCGGTTACCACCAGCGCCGCGCGCTCGAGGTTGAGCTTCATGTCGGACGGCGGCAGCGCCGGCTTGGCCGGTGGCGCGTATTTGTCCGCGGCCGCTTCGGCGGTGTTGGTCAACACTCCCGCGGCGGCCACGGCCGCGGTGGTCGCCACGCCGGCCCCGAGGAAGCGGCGCCGGTCTATGCCGGAATTCTGGCCGCTCCCTCGGCCGCCATGGCCAAGATCATCGTGGTGTTCGCACATAATGAGAATCCTCCTAGTCCTGTAATTTTCTGAATTCCCCTTCCCAGTGTTCCCGGCGCGATCCTATCGGGTTTCGCGGGGCAGTCAAATCACTTGCCCGTCAGCGGGCTGCGGGATCCGTTCTAGTCCGCCAACCCGTGTTTGCGCAGGAACTCCTCCATCGAGCGGATGCAGGATTCGGGCCGCTCGATTTGCAGGAAATGCGTGGTGTCGGGAATAAAATCGTAGGAGATCGGCAGTTCGGCGGCCATCGCGCGGCCGATCAGCGCCGGCATTTGCGCGTCCTCCAGGTTCGGGTCCGCGCAAATCAGCTTGATCGGGATGTCCAGACCGGCGACGCGCGGCCAGAGGGTCGGATCGGTGTTGGTCGCGTAGACCAATGCCTCGAGTTCGCGGGGACAGGCGAGGGTCCAAGCGCCGTCCCCTGTTGGCCGCAGCGTCGCCTCTGCCATCAGCGCCGCCGCGCCATCGACCCAGCGGCGAAACGATGGGTGGTGCAAATACTGGCCCGCCAGGCGTGCCGGATCTTCGAAGCGGTCGGCGCGCCGCGCGGCCCGGTGGCCCATGGCCGCCGTTTGCTCCGCCTGAATTGGCTGCAATTCATGCCCATCGCGCGGAAAAATCGGCGGATCGAACAACACCAGGGCGTGCCAGCGGCCGGGCCGGGCCGACGCGTGCTCGACCGCGGCAAGGGCCGCAAGCGAATGGAATACGCCGAACGCGGGCTTGGCGCCGAAATTGTCCTG
Source organism: uncultured Alphaproteobacteria bacterium (assembly GCA_965372875.1). Lineage (GTDB taxonomy): Bacteria > Pseudomonadota > Alphaproteobacteria > CBDVDY01 > CBDVDY01 > CBDVDY01. The sequence continues at coordinate 2,437 of CBDVDY010000253.1, forward strand.
AATCGCGCGCCAGATAATTTCGAAATCCCCGCCGAATGTCGCTAAATCGTGGCCCGCGGGTCCGTGCAGCGGGTTCCGACCGTGATTGCGCATATCGAACAAGATGATTTCGTATCGATCGCAAAGCGGCATCCAGAACGGCATGTAGCCGTCGATTGCCAATCCGTTGCCGTGGCTCAATACAAGGCGCGGCGCGGCGGGATCGCCATACCGGCGCAGCCGTATGACGGCACCATCCGCCATGACCGCGTCGAAACCGCGCCGAGGGGTGGGAACCGGAATCTTCAGAATCTCCGTCGAGTTCGGGGTGAAGCGCCGCGAAAACCGTCGGTGCCCGATTGGGCGCCGGACAGGGGCTCCCGCGAGGGGTGGTCTAGAAGCTCTCGTCCGTGACCGCGCCGCGGCGGCCGAAGCATTCGACCGTGGCGTCGAACGCCCGTCGACGCAGGATTGTTACCTTGGTGACGCTCTTTTCCGAGCGATAATCGGTAATCACGCGGCGGCACCAGATCATCTCGCCGATCGTCGTTTCCAGGCGCCATGCGTCGTCGCCCTGGGACGCCAGTTGATAGCGCGCCGCTCGGTCGTCCGAATTGGCGGTGCCCGACGATGAAGCCGCGCCGGCGACCAATACGGCCGCCAAGGCCAGTCCCTGCAGAATTCTCATAGCGTTCCTCCCGGTTGCCGCCCTCCCCAGCGGGATTGTAGACGGCGCGCGCGCCGCCTCAACAGGAATCCCGACATGGCCCAATTTCAGCGAATTAGGTGGCGGAGCATACTACGCGGAAAAGTCGGGGAATTTGGCCGGCGCGGCCTAACATCCCCAGAAGAGATTGATTTTAAATAAAAAATATAAACGCACCAATTAAGTCTAATTTTAACTAAATAAAATGATAATAAAAGATAAGTAATATCGAAGTAAATGACAATTACCTTTCCTTAATGTGACGATCATCACTGAGTTGTACTCTCGTTTCATTCATAATCGTCCGAGTTTATTTGGAACACTCGATAAGAGGTACTGGGTATGGCACGCATTATAAGCAAGGATATGCCGATATTTTCTGGTTCGCCCCTGGATGGCAGCGACGATAGCGTTGTGATTCCGGAGGCCGGCGAGGCGGCGGCGGATTTCGCTGCTGCCGATGGAGCCGGGGACACCGGCGTCGGTGAAGAAATTTGGACCGATGGTGATTCGCTCGATTTTGTGGATTCGACCGACTTTGATGATTCCGAGGATTCCGGCAAGGATGGGCTGGACGGGGATGGGGACGATTTCGACCCCGCCGGGGACGACGACAGCCACGGCGAAATCTCCGAAGGCTTTGGCGCCGAGACTGGGTTTGGCTCGGCCTCAACCGTGACCGACACGGCGCCGGCAAGTGTGGCGCCCACTGTGGAGGACAGAGAGCCGGCGACGGAATCTAGTCGTCCGTCGCCTCGTTCGGCTAAACTGGAGAAAAGTGTGGCCAGTGAAGCCGAAGAGGACCTGGCTACGCTGGGCACGTCGGCCCCCATGCCGGCGCGGGTCAGCTCGTCGCGTGACGAACTCGTGCTCGGGAAGAAGGAAGGTGACGATCTTTCCGGCGGCGAAGGCGTCGACGATATCCGCGGCTTCAAGGGCGATGATACGCTCGACGGCGCGGGTGGCGACGATTGGCTTCGCGGCGGGCACGGCGCCGATGTGCTCGATGGCGGCGCCGGCAACGATATCGTCGACGGCGGCAAGGGCGACGACGTGCTTATCTTCACGCTCGCCGAGAACGTCGGCCTTACCAACCTGTACGATGGTGGCAAGGGCACCGACACCCTGCAGCTCAATTTGACGGCCGAGGAGTTCACCGATCTGCAAGAAGAACTGATCGAACTCCGCGACTGGATCGCCGAGAACTCCGATCCGAAATCGTCGACGAGCCACGGATTCAGCGATGCCAGCGCGAGCGGCCCCGCGCATCCGATCTTCGAAACCTCGTTCGGGCTCAGCGTCCGAAATTTCGAGGATTTCGAGGTTCATGTCGAGGGTTATGGCGAAGTCGAAGTCGATCAGCCGCTGCCGGGACCCACGCCCGAGCCGGAGCCCGAGCCGGAGCCCGAGCCGGAGCCGGAACCCGAGCCGGAGCCCGAG
>CBDVDY010000254.1:0-4551 GCA_965372875.1 uncultured Alphaproteobacteria bacterium
TGCGCGACCGCAACGACAACTGCATCATCGTCTGCTCGATCGAGAACGTCGACCCGATGGGCATCCACACCGGCGACAGCATCACCGTGGCGCCGGCGCTGACGCTGACCGACAAGGAATACCAGATCATGCGCGACGCCTCGATCGCGGTGCTGCGCGAGATCGGCGTCGATACCGGCGGCTCCAACGTGCAGTTCGCGGTCGACCCGAAGACCGGCCGGCAGATCATCATCGAGATGAACCCGCGGGTCTCGCGCTCCTCGGCCCTGGCGTCCAAGGCCACCGGCTTCCCGATCGCCAAGGTCGCGGCCAAGCTGGCGGTCGGCTACACGCTGGACGAGATCGACAACGACATCACCGGCATCACGCCGGCCAGTTTCGAGCCGACCATCGACTACGTGGTCACCAAGATTCCGCGCTTCACCTTCGAGAAGTTCAAGGGCGCCGAGCCGATTCTCACCACGTCGATGAAATCGGTGGGCGAGGCCATGGCGATCGGCCGCAGCTTCGCCGAATCGCTGCAAAAGGCGCTGCGTTCCATGGAGACCGGGCTTACCGGCCTGAACCCCATCGCCATCCAGGGTGTCTCGGGCGAGATTACCGATCCGGCCAACCGCGACGCCATCCGCGCCGAGCTGGCGCGGCCGACGCCGGACCGGCTGCTGGTCATCGCGCAAGCCTTCCGCGCCGGCATGGAGATCGCCGAGATTCATCCGATCTGCAATTTCGATCCCTGGTTTCTGGAGCAGATCGAAGCCATCGTCGCGGTCGAGCGCGCGATTACCCGAGACGGCCTGCCCGAGGACGCCGGCGGGCTGCTGCGGCTCAAGGGCATGGGATTTTCCGATCTTCGGCTGGCCGAGCTCGGCGAAACCGTGGCGGCGGAGATAGCCGAGCGGCGCGAGGCGCTCGGCGTGCACCCGGTGTTCAAGCGGATCGACACCTGCGCCGCCGAATTCCCGGCCGCCACGCCCTACATGTATTCGACTTACGAACACGGCGGCGGGGCGCCCGATTTCGACCCGGCCGAGTGCGAGTCCGATCCCTCCGACCGCGACAAGATCATCATCCTGGGCGGCGGGCCGAACCGCATCGGCCAGGGCATCGAGTTCGACTATTGCTGCGTCCACGCGGTCTATGCGCTGTCCGAGGCCGGCTACGAGACCATCATGGTCAACTGCAACCCCGAGACCGTGTCGACCGACTACGACACCGCGGACCGGCTGTATTTCGAGCCGCTCACCGGCGAGGACGTGATCGAGCTGGTGCGCGCCGAGCGGCGGGCCGGTCGGCTCAAGGGCGTGATCGTGCAGTTCGGCGGGCAAACGCCGTTGAAGCTCAGCCGCGTGCTCGAGGCCGCCGGCATCCCCATCCTCGGCACCTCGCCGGACGCCATCGATCTGGCCGAGGACCGGGAGCGTTTCCAGATGCTGCTGACCGACTTGTCGCTGCGCCAGCCCGAGAGCGGCTTGGCTACCTCGACCGAGGAGGCGCTCGCGGTCGCCGCCAGGCTCAGCTTTCCGCTGCTGCTGCGGCCATCCTACGTGCTCGGCGGGCGGGCCATGGAGATCGTCCACGACGAGGCCGGAATCATCCGTTACATGTCCGAGGCGGTGAAGGTTTCGGGCGACAGCCCGGTGCTCATCGATTCCTATCTCCAGGACGCCATCGAGGTCGACGTCGACGCCGTGGCCGACGACCGCTCGGTGCACGTGGCCGGCATCATGGAGCACATCGAGGAGGCCGGCATCCATTCCGGCGATTCGGCCTGCGCGCTGCCGCCCCATTCGCTGTCCGATTATGTGGTCGATGATATCCGCGGCCAGACCGCGGCGCTGGCCCAGCGGCTCGGGGTCGTCGGCCTGATGAACGTCCAGTTCGCGGTAAAGGGCGAGGACGTCTATGTCCTCGAGGTCAACCCGCGGGCCAGCCGCACCGTCCCGTTTGTCGCCAAGGCAACGGGCGTTCCCGTGGCCAAGATCGCGGCCCGAATCATGGCCGGCGAATCGCTGACCGACTTCGCGCTCGAGGACGGCGCCGCGGCGATCGACCACGTCGCGGTCAAGGAGGCGGTGTTCCCCTTTGCCCGGTTCCCGGGCGTCGACGTGATCCTCGGGCCGGAGATGAAATCGACCGGCGAGGTCATGGGGCTGGACGCCGATTTCGGCCGCGCCTTCGCCAAATCGCAGCTCGCCAGCGGGGTCGACCTGCCGACCGGCGGCACCGCCTTCATTTCCGTGCGCGACCGCGACAAGGAGGCGATGGTTGAACTCGCCGGGCGGCTCATCGAGATGGGATTCGAGGTGATTGCGACCGGCGGCACCGCCGACGTCCTGCGCCGGGCCGGCCTGCGGCTCGAACGGGTCAACAAGGTGATGGAAGGCCGGCCCCACATCGTCGACGCCATGAAGGACGGCGGCGTCGATCTGGTTTTCAACACCACCGAGGGCGCGGCCGCGATTCGGGACAGCTACGCTCTGCGCCGCGCCGCGCTGACCGGCGAAATTCCTTATTATACCACGGTTTCCGGAGCCTGGGCGGCGGTCGAGGCGATCGCCGCTCTGAAGCGCGGACCGCTTGAAGTCGCGACCCTGCAGTCCTATTTTAATAAATCGTTTTGACGGCAAGCGAATCGAGATTGACCCGGCGGCAAGGGTTTGGCGTCGGGACCCAGGGATTTTGCGTCGCGGGATAAAACCATGGAAAAGGTTCCGATGACTGCGCCGAGCTACACCCGGTTGCAGGACGAACTCAAGAACTTGAAATCGGTGCAGCGGCCGGCGGTAATCCGGGCGTTGGAGGAGGCCCGCTCGCACGGCGACCTCTCGGAGAACGCCGAATATCACGCCGCCCGCGAGCGTCAGAGCTTTATCGAAGGCCGGCTGGCGGAACTCGAGGACAAGCTGCGCCGGGCCGAGGTGATCGACGTCGGCAAGCTGTCGGGCAAGGTCGTCAAATTCGGCGCCACCGTGCGGCTGGCCGACGAGGACACCGACCAAAAGACCACCTATCAGATCGTCGGCACCGACGAGGCCGAAATTTCCGCCGGCCTGCTCTCGGTGACGTCGCCCTTGGCGCGCGCGCTGATCGGCAAGAAGACCGGCGATTCGGTCGAGGTGACCACGCCCAAGGGCACCAAGGCCTACGAAATCATGCGCGTCCGGTTCAAGTAGCGGTTGGAGCCGCGCCAAACGCTTCCCCGCCCTTCGAGACGCCGGCCAAGCCGGCTCCTCAGGGTGAGGAAGCTCTTGTTGCAGTGAAATAAACCGGCCTCATCCTGAGGAGGCCCGCCCTTCGAGACGCCGCCCGCGGCGGCTCCTCAGGATGAAGGGGCCGTCTCGAAGGACGAGGCCGTTGCCAGCCCCGCTGTGGAGATAATCCGCCGAGGCCGAACCGGCCCTCACCCCAACTCGCCGAGCAGCGCCTTGGCGTCTTTGAGGTCCGCCGTCTCGAACCCTTCGGTGAACCAGCCATAGACGGGCGCCAGTACCTCGCGCGCCTCGGCTTTTTTCTTGTTCTCGCCCCACAGCCGCGCCAGGCTCACGGCCGCGCGGAGTTCGAACCACTTGGCACCCTGCGCCTGGGCCACTTCCACGGCGCGCCGGTAGAAGGCCTCCGCCTCCGGCGCCGCCTCGGCGCCGCTGGCCTCCAACAGCTCGCCCTTGAGACGATGGATTTCAGATTCCCAGCGGCGCTCGTTCGTGCTTTCGACCACGTCGATGGCCCGATCGATGGCGCTCATCGCCGGCTCGGCGGAGCCCAATCGCCGGAAAGCATCGGCCAGGATGGCGAGCTGGAAGGAGAGACGACCCAACCCCGACTTCTCGAGCTGGGCGAGACCGTCCTCCATGATCCGAATGCCCGAGCTGTCGCCGTGGACGGCGATCCTCGCCCATCCCCGAAGCATCTCCAGGTTGGGTTTGATGGGCGCGAAACCGTGGATGTTTACGACCTGGGACAGCTCGTCCATCCGCGACGCCACCTGCTCCGGCTCGCCGAGAAAGAGATGGGAGGTGCCCGAGAAGCTGAGAGCGAGGGCCAGGCTGAAAGGATGGTCCAACTCCCGCGCCAGGTCGACGCTGTCCACCGTCAGATTCCGCCCTTGCGTCGGGAGCCCGGCGATCAGCCGCGCCATTCCACCCATAATTCGACAGCATACCCCAGGATCGTGGCCGCCGTACCGAACCGAATGGGAACGATGGCGGTCCTTGTCATAGAGTCGAAGCCCCGCCTCGGTGTGGACGATGACGGAATCGAGCTCCTCGTAGGCGAATCGGCTTGTCCAAGCCGAGTGATGGGCTTGCAGGATATGCTCTTCGTTATCTTCCCGCTGGGCGATGTCGAGCAGGCGGTCGGCGATGTCGATCGCCGTCTCGAACTTTGCCAGTTGCTGTTTATTGAGCCACAAGCCCCAGGCGGCGATAAAGGAGCGGTCGCGGTCATCGAGCCGCTGGCAGAGCTCGTCGGCGCGCGTGTAGACTTCCCCAATCTCGGTCGACGCCCAGCCCCGGCTCATCAGGAGCACCGGCCCGAGCAGGAGGTGGAGCTCCA
>CBDVDY010000255.1:0-4551 GCA_965372875.1 uncultured Alphaproteobacteria bacterium
TCGGCGATGATGCCCCAAACGATGAGCAGCACGCTCGGCGGGATGATCATCCCGAGGCAGGCGCTGCCGGCGACCGCGCCCAGGGCGAAGGTGCGGTTGTAGCCGTGGTGGCGCATCTGCGGGTAGGCGATGCGGCTGAAGGCGGCGGCGGCGGCGATGCTGACGCCGGTCACGGCGGCGAAAACCGCGTTGCCGGCGACCGTGGCAACCGCCAGGCGGCCGGGAATCGCCTTCAGGCCATGGTTGATCAGGTTGTAAAGATCCTTCGCGGCGCCGGATTTGCTGACGAAATCCCCCAGCAGCATGAACAGCGGAATCGTCGCGAACACCTCGGAGCGCAAATATTCGTAGGCAACGCTGCCCGTGCCCCTGACCGCGATGTTGAGGCCGTCGGCGAACTCCCCGTCGAGGCCGCCGAACACCAGGATGTTGCCGACAATGGCGGTCATGGCGAAGGCGAAGCCGATGTGGATGCCCAACAGCATGCCGGTCAGCATCAGGCCGAACATCCCCAGGAGAACGGTGCTCTGGTCTATTTCCATCGCCGCTTCCCGCTATTCGCCCTCGAGCGCCGGCGGCGCGCCCTCGCCCGGCTCCGTATGGGTCAACGACTGATGGACCAGCAGGGCGCAGACCGCCATGCCGAAGAAGCTGACGAAGACGACCAGCGTGCGGATGGGGTAGACCGGAATATTGATGATCCCCGAGCCCTCCTGCTCGCCGATCTCCCAGGCCTCGATCATGTTCGGCAAGCTGCCGACGGCGATGACCAGGAACAACAGAAAAGCCAGCAGGTAGGAAACGGCGTCGATGTATCCCTTGCCCCTGGCGCTCGCGGATCCGTAATAGATCGTGGTGCGCAACGATCTGCGGGTCAGGATCGACAGCGGCAGCTGGAGAAACAGGATCGACAGCACCGAGTTCGAGACGATCTCGTTGGTGCCGTAAAACGGCGAGTCGAAGAACTCGCGGCCGACCACGTCATAGAGAATCAGAATAGCGACCGACGCCAGCCACACCGCGGAAATAGCATTCAGCGTCCTGGCGAATGCGCCGACAACCCGCTCGACCCAATTCTCGGCATCGGAATTTTTGTTCGGCATATGTCCGCGTCCCCCCACGCGCCGGCCCCCGATGGGCGGCTAAAGGTGACATGGCGCCCGCCGAAACGCAACCGGATCGCCCTTGGATCGCCCGTGGCCGGATGCCGGTCCGGCGCTCGTCCGCCGCTACGCCGGGTCGGCCCGATAGCCACAAGAAAGCCCACGATTTTGCGAATAATTATAGTAAAAATACAGTAATAATAACTCATTTATTAAATAAACTTAATGTAAATGGTAAACGATTGTAAACCAAATGTTAACAATCAAGAAGTAGATTTCCCTCAACTATGGCAATGAAAATAAAAGGGTAGGGAAATGAGGCACATTTTCGCTGATGTGCGGGGCAGTATTTCCGCCTACTCCGCGATTCTTGCCGTGATCGGGATCGGCGGCGCCGCGCTGGCGGTCGATTTCGGCCGCGCGGCCGTGCTGCGGACGCAGATGCAGGACCGGGCCGACGCCGGCGCCATGGCGGCTGCGGTCTATCTCGATTTCAAGCCCGGTGCCATGGCGCGGGCCGAGGATGTCGCGCGCAACGCCATACAGCAGTTCAGCAACCTGTCCGGCAACGGCTCCGAGTTGCGCGTCTCCGCCGTCAATTTCTTCAGCGATTACACCGCCTCTCCTCCCGTGGTCGCGACCGGGGACGACGACGCCAGGTACCTCCAGGTTGTCCTCGAATCCCGGCGCATCGACTATTTCTTCCAGCCGATCCTGGCCTTCATGAGCGGTGGCGGAACCAGCTCGCAGGAGCTCAACTCCTATGCCGTGGCGGCGTCCGATCCCTTCATCTGCAAGGTGCCGCCGCTGATGATGTGCAACCCGGCCGAGGGCGGCGACCCGACGCTCGATCTTGGCCTCGAGGCCAATGTCGGCCGCCAGTTCGTGCTCAAGCCGCCGCCCTCGGGCGGCGCCTGGGTCCCGGGCAATTTCGCGCTCCTGGAGACCGCGTCGGGCGCCGCCGGCGCCGCCGCGATCGCGGCCGCGATCGCCGCGGTCAACGCGCCCGACTGCTACACCCTCGACGTGAACACGGCGACCGGCGTCAAGGCCGTCCAGATCGCGGACGCGCTGAACGCGCGCTTCGACATCAATTCCTACCCGGACCCGGCGCCCAACGTCATGGCCTATCCCCAGGACGACGTGATCGCGGCCGACCCGACGCTCGACGTGGGCGACGGCGTATGGGACGATGTCACCTATTGGGACGAGAAGCAGGGCAACAGCCCGGTGCCGCTCGATCTCGCCAACGCCAGCCGCTACCAGACGTATCTTTTCGAGCTGGACGAGACTTTCGCCAGGAACGGCAAGCTCACCCTGATGCCGCCGCCGGATCCCTTGCCCGCGGGCTACGTGCTGGTCGATCCGCCCGCGCCGAAAATCCCCAAGGCCGCCGACCCGGCCAAGGACAAGAACCCGTGGTTCGACGGCATTCCGAGCCAGACCCCGGCGTCCAACGGCTACAAACGGCGGTTGCTGCAGATCGCGGTGCTGAATTGCGTGGCCGAGGGCATCAAGGGCAGCGGCACCTATCCCTCGAACGGCAACTACGTCGAAATGTTCATCACCGAGCCGGCGCAGGATCCACCCGACATGCGGGTTTACGGCGAACTCGCGGGTACCCTGACGCCGGCCACCGCTCCGGATTTCCATGCCAATGTTCAGCTTATCGAATAGATTCAGACGCGACCGGGCGGGCTCGCTCTCGATCGAGTTCGCCTTCGCGCTGCCCCTCCTGCTGCTGGTCATGACCGGCGTGCTCGAGGTCGGCCGCGTCTTCTATCAGGCGCACATGGTCGAGCGCGGGCTGCGGTCGGCGGCGCTCTACGCGTCCCGCAACGAATGGCCGCTGAAGCCGAGCGCGCAGACCACCGTCGAGAATCTGGCCAAAACCGCCACCCCCGACGGCAGCGGCGGCTACGTCGCTTCGGGCTGGTCCGACGGGTCGGCGAATTTGGACGTGGACTTGACCGGCGTCTACGTGGTCGCCGGCAACCCGGTGCCGATCATCAAACTGACCGCCGACATTCCGTTCGACCCGCTGCTGCCCGGTTTGCTGGAAGTGGCGGGGTTCGAGAACTTCCGCATCTCAATGACGCACGAGCAAGCCTATGTCGGGAACTAGTTCGAATAAGCGCGGCTGGCGGCGGCTCGTCCGACTCGGCGGCGACCGCGACGGGGCGTCCATGGTCGAATTCGCCTTCCTGTTGCCGGTTTTGCTGGCGTTCAGCTTCGGGATCATCGATTTGACCCTGTACCTGTTCGATTATCACCGGGCCGGCGAGGCCACGCGCCAGGGCACGCGCACCGCCACCATCGTGCCGGCGATCATCGATATCGACGATCTGAACCCCGGCGACAGGGCGACCTGCACCTCGTCGGGCGGCGCCGTCGATTGCGGCATCTATGCCGCGCCCGCATCCAGCTCGTTCACCAACATTCTTGCGCGGATGCAGTTCATCCAACCCTACGTCGGCGAAGACAACGTGGTAGTCAATTACGAGCTGAGCGACGTGGGCGACGTCGCGACCCCCGGCGGCGCCCTGCCGCTGGTTACGGTCAGCCTGGTCAACATGCCGCATGAGTTGACCATGCTGCAGGCCCTGCCCGGCATGCCCACCTCCATCCAAATGCCGACGTTCTCGATTACCTTCCTCGGTAACGGCAAGGCGGTGGCGGGACCGTAGCTCGGCGCGCGTTTCGCCGCCGCGCGGCCCCTCCACCCGCAGCGTCCCGCCGCAAGATTCCGGCCCGCTATATCGCCGCGCCGGCCGCTGGACTCCGCCCGGCGCCTGTGGCACGACAGGCGCCTGAACCCATGCCGCCCGCGGCGTACTTGCCGCATTTGCCGCCCGGGGGGGAGGGCAATTGGGGAGGAGCGGAGCGTGAACGCCATCGATGCCCTGATCAGCCGATCCTCGGCCTTTCGGCTGACCGGGCCGGAGCCGGCCCAGGCCGATATCGAGACCATGCTGGCCGCCGCCGCGCGGGCGCCCGATCACGGCCGGCTCAGACCCTGGAGATTCATCCTCGTCCGCGGCGCCGCGCGCGAGCGCCTGGGCGACGTGCTGGCGGACACGCTCCGGCGGCGCGATCCGTCGACCCGAGCCTCGGCCCTGGAGCGCGAGCGGGCGAAACCGCTGCGCGCCCCGCTCATCGTTGTCGTCGCCGCGGCGGTCACGCCGGATCACCCCAAGATCCCCGAAATCGAGCAGGTGCTGTCGGCCGGCTGCGCCGCCCAGAACATCATGCTGGCGGCGCACGCGCTGGGATATGGCGCCATGTGGAAGACCGGGGCGCCGAGCTATGATAGCGGGGTCAAGGCGGCGCTCGGCCTGACGCCGACGGACCACATCGTCGGCTTCCTCTATGTCGGCACAATCGATGGCGAGGCGCCCGCCGACGACGGCCGGCCGCACCACGACGAATTCGTTTCGGAATGGAGCGG